>CAJWFY010000011.1 GCA_913031655.1 uncultured Flavobacteriaceae bacterium | reverse complement strand
TGTGTATTTCTTCCAAAAGTATATTTATTGACTCTGTTTGGGCCTACGCCAACAATGCCCCTCATTCCTCCAGTTCCAAAACTTAAGTCAGTGTAAAATGAGTCATTAAAACTGTCGTTATTAGTGTCCTTTAAATTAAGTACTTCTAGTATAGTTTCTTTATCAAAAGGAGATTGAGTCCAGTTATTTAAATTATGCTCAATTATTTTTTCGTTAACCATTTATTTTTTCAGTGATTATGTATTGTTTTTTTATTTTTTTATTTCTTAGAACTATTTCTGCTAAAAAACCAGCTAAAAAGAATTGCGAGCCAATAATCATTGTAGTAAGCGCGATGTAGAATTCGGGTCTTTGAGTAATTAATCTTCCAGATCTTTCAATAAACAACTTGTCAAACCCTAAGTACAAAGAAAATAAAAACCCAATAACAAGCATTACAGAACCTATTAGTCCAAAAAAGTGCATTGGTCTTTTTCCAAATCGATGAATGAACCACAACGTTATTAAATCTAAAAATCCTTTAACAAACCTGTCTGGACCGTATTTAGTATCCCCATGTTTTCTTGGGTGGTGTATTACAATTTTTTCAGTTATATTTTTAAATCCAGCATTTTTTGCAAGTACTGGAATGTAACGATGCATTCCGCCAGTTAATTTAATTTCTTTAATGACAACATTTTTATAAGCTTTAATGCCGCAATTAAAATCATTCAGCTTAATTCCAGATGTTTTTCGAGCAGCCCAATTAAATATTTTAGATGGGAAATTTTTAAAAATCAATGAATCATATCTTTTTTTCTTCCAGCCTGAAACTAAATCAAAATTGCTTAAAGCTATTTTTTTATATAAATCAGGTATTTCGTTTGGGTCATCTTGTAAATCAGCATCCATAGTAATAACTACCTCTCCTTTACATAATTTAAATCCAGCTGCAAGAGCTTGTGATTTACCAAAGTTCCTAAGAAATCTTATTCCTTTTATATTAGAATATTTTGAGCAAATATTTGTTATAATTGACCAAGATTTGTCAGTACTACCATCATCAATAAGAATTATTTCATAATCTAAGCCTTGATTTAAAACTATACTTTGAATAGATTCTGTTAACTCTGTTAAAGAATCTTGTTCGTTAAATAAAGGAATGACAATAGATAATTGCATTTTTTTGCTTTATTAATGCTGTTCTTTTTTTATAACTAAGCCTATTAAAAGACTTTCCATAAACCCTAGAAATAGAGTAAATATTAAAACAACTGGATAAGCAAGCCAAACAAATGGTTTAGCAGATTCCATATATTCATTAAGATTCATGCCGCCTAACGAATCAGGATTGTTTTCAATAGCGGAATTGTAAGCTATCTCAAGGGATATATCATAAAAACCAGGTTCAATAATATTTGTAAGAATATATAGGTACATTATTGAAATTAATGCAAGAATTAAAGAAACTCCAGTTCCAATTTTTAATGTTTCACTCAATGAAATAAAACCAGAATTAGCCTTTTTGAACTCATAAGCTCCCCAAATAATTCCTGAAATCTGAATAATTACAGAAATAACTTGACTTGCAGTTCCGTTTTCATAGTGTGCGTCAAGTGAATATAACATTATGCCAAAAACGACAGAAACTAATCCAGTAAATAGTCCAGCATTTAAGATAAATTTTTTAGGTGTGATTTCTTCCATATTAATTTTGTTTAATTTTTACTGTTATACAAGTAAAAGTAATCAGAATTTATTTATTGAAGCTATCATGTTAATGGACTTTGTGTAAATAACTCAAGTTTAGTTGCAAATTCCCAAAAAAGAATTAAATTTGCAAACTATTAATAAAAAAATGAAAGAAGGAATACACCCAGAAAATTATAGATTAGTTGCTTTTAAAGACATGTCTAATGATGATGTTTTTATTACAAAATCTACCGTAAATAGTAAAGATACAATAGATCATGATGGTGTAACTTATCCTTTAGTAAAACTTGAAATTTCCAGAACATCTCATCCGTTTTACACTGGAAAAACTAAACTTATAGATACTGCAGGTAGAATTGATAAGTTTAAAAATAGATACGCAAAACTTAAAAAGTAATTACTTTTTATAAACTCTCTTTAAATTCAATTGATTAATAGGGTTTGTTTCTAATCCCATCACATTTTTTTGACTAAATCTCATTATTTTGTCATAGTATAATGGAACAATCGGTGCTTCTTGTATTATTAAGCTATCCATTTTTTGATAAAGTTTGTTTCTCTTAATCTTAGATTGTTCTTCAATCATTTTTAAAAATAACAAATCATAATAATCATTTTTGAAATGGGTATAGTTAGGTCCATTAGGTGCTAAGTTTTTAGAATAAAAAAGTGATAAATAGTTTTGAGCATCAGCGTAATCAGCTATCCAGCTGGCTCTAAACATTTCTAATTTTCCATTTGATTTAGCTTGCCTTAAGCTTGAAGGTGGTAAGATGTTTATTTCTACATTAATTCCAATTTTCAAAAGCTCCCTTTGTATAAACTCAACAATATCAAGATAGTTTGCATCACTTGAAAGAACTATTTCTATTGATTTTTTTTGAGTTTCATTCTTGTACTCTTCAATGAGTTTTAAAGCTTTATTTAAATCATATTGAAACCCTTTTGTTAAGTTTTTTTGTAGTCCGAGTGGGATAAATCCATTATTCGCAGGATAACCAATATTATTCCTTAGATATTTCATCATTTTCTTTCTGTCTATACCATAATTGATAGCTAGTCTTAATTTTTTATTTTGTAATACAGATTCATCATCTCCCAGAAAAAAGCCAATATATTCCGTATTTAAATATGGACCTGTTAAAAGATTAATTGAATTGAGATATTCTTTTTTTAGATTGCCGTTAATGTCCAGAAGTTGATCTTTAAAAGATGAATCTAAAGAGTTAATAAAATCAATTTTATTTTGGGCGAATTCCATAAATTCACTTTTTTTATCTGGCAGAAATGTAATAGAAACTGCCTCTAAGTAGGGTAATTTATTCCCTAAAGAGTCTTTTTCAAAATATATATCATTCTTTCTAAGAACTAGCTTAATATTTTCTTCCCAATTTTTAAACTTAAAAGGTCCTGTTCCAATTGGATTTTTTCCGAATTTACTTTTGTAGTATTCAACTGCTTCTTTTGGAACAACTGAGCAATATTTCATTGATAAAATTCCTGTAAATGCAGAGAATGGACTTTTTAATTTTATTGAAAAAATGCTATCATTTATAGCTTTGAATTGATCGACATTATTTAAAACCCAAGCTCCAGGTGATGCTAGTTTAGGGTCTTGGAGTCTTTTAAAACTATATTCAAAATCATAAGCATTAACGTTTCTAGTTGAGTCTTTTCCAAAAACTATTGATTTATGAAAAAAAATATTTTTTTTTATTTTAAATAAATAAGTCTTACCATCTTTTGAAATCACCCAGCTTTTAGATAAATCAGGCTTAATGTTTAATGAATCATCTAATTGGACTAAACCATTAAATAATTGATTTACTGGCCAGATATTTCTTAATGTACTTGAAAATGCTGGATCTAGTGATGATATGTTTGAGTGTTCATTGTATCTAAATATTTGACCTTTATTTAAAGAAGAGTCATTAAAACAGCTAGTGATACTTACTGAAATAAAAATTAAGTATATAAAATGCTCAAACTTTTTGATCATAAATTTTCATCATATATTTCTTTGCTAAATTAAGTTTTTATATATAAATGACTCAAATTTTAAAAGTAGCTTTAACTAATCTAGATTGTAAATTAAATTGTACAGAGATTTCTAATAAGAAGATTTTGTCAAAAGCAATTGGGTTCATAACAAAATATTTTATTTGAATCTGATAATAAAGGAAGGCTACATATATGGATTTTCTAATAATTATGTAAAAGTAAAATTGCCATGTAGAAAAATCTTAATTGAAGGTATTGTTCTGAGTAATTTCAGGGAAATAGATGATGACGGGTTAATTATAGGAACTAATTAAATTATAACCTAACGCCAATAGGAAGAAGTTCTCTGAATTCTTTATGCTTTTTAATAAACTTTCTTATTTCAGGGGAAGTTGGCATTATTCTAATATTTTTTTCTTTAATTATTTCAAAAACCTCTCTGATAAAAACCTCTTCAAATTTTTCATCATTATTAGAGGAAGGAATGATCAACTTAGTTAGAAATATCTTTCTGTCTTGTAGGGCATATTCAATTTTAGCTAAGTCTTCACCAATTTCAACTTCAAATTGACGTAAGAAAATATTATCATTAATTATTAAGCTTCCCATTTAATTTGTAAAAGTTATTTTTGTAGAATTGTAAATATACAAAAAATTGCTCTCAATGAAATATTTAAATAAATGTCAATAAATAAGACTGTTCATGTTTACTTTATGCCAGGAATGTCTGCAAATTCTTTGATTTTTGAAAAAATTAAATTAAGTAGTAAGTACAAATTACATTTATTAGAGTGGATAGATCCACTAAAAAACGAAACGCTTAAAGATTATTCAATTCGATTTTCTGAAATAATTATTCACAAGAACCCAGTTTTAGTTGGGGTTTCTTTTGGAGGAGTCTTGGTGCAGGAAATATCAAAAATAATAAAAGTTCATCAAACGATAATTATTTCTAGTATTAAATCTAACAAAGAACTGCCCAATTCAATGAAGATGGTAAAATTAACAAAAAGCTATAAACTACTTCCTGTTAAGTGGTTGAATGACTTTGAGTCATTGATTACTTTTGTTTTAGGGCCAAGAATTAATAGAAGAGTAGAGTTGTATCGAAAGTATCTTTCAGTTAGAGATAGGAATTATCTTAGTTGGGCTATCAAAGAATTAATTGAATGGGACCAAGATGAGTCTATGGATAATGTTATTCATATTCATGGAACAAAAGATATGATTTTCCCTGCTATTTATTTAAAGAATTATATTCCGCTTCCAAATGGAGATCATGCAATGATATTGAAAAAAGCTGATTGGATAAATAAATTTTTAGAGAAGAATTTAATTTAAATTCTTTTCATTTGTTTTTGCATCATTTTAATTTGATCAGAAAGCATTTTTTGTTTGTCTAATTTTTTTGCTTCATTTAAAAGCATTGTTGCTTCTCTTTTTCTCCTTTTTTGTATTAGTATTCCAGCTAAACTTAACTTAGCCATAGCTAAATCGTGGTTCATTGATAAGCCAATAGATATGGCTTTTTTAAAATATTTTTCAGCGGAAGTTAAATTTGTTTGAGAAGAAACAATTCCCCATAAATAATTGTAGTAACCAATTTGTTTTTTTGTAAGTGAGCTTTCTGGATTTTTTATTTTTTTTAACCATTTTTCAGTACCAATAAAATCCTGTTTTCTTAATTTAAGAAAGATTATCAAGATTATTTCATTTTTAAAGTATAAAAAAATGAACATTGAGGCTAAAAAAATTAATGCAATTCCATTTCCGATATTATTGGAATAAAATTGAAATATCGAATATGAAATGGTAAGAATTGCTAATATTAATTTTATAATTTTTGGATACATTTGTTGTTAGTTTTTTGATTAAAATTAAATCTGTAAAGTTTTTTTAAATAATACATTTGAGATGGTATAAAGTTATTGTATATTTGGCCTCAAATTTGAGTAAAAATAGTTAAATAATTGCAATGAAAAGAACTTTTCAGCCATCAAAAAGAAAAAGACGTAATAAACACGGATTTAGAGAAAGAATGTCAACTCCTAGCGGAAGAAATGTGTTAGCTAATAGAAGAGCAAAAGGAAGAAATAAAATTTCTGTTTCATGCGAACCGAGACATAAAAAATAAATGAATAAAATGTTTAAAAAATAAGGTGTTACTTTTTTAGTAACACCTTTTTTTTTGATATATTCATAAAACAACTTTAAGATAATATAGATGCCATTAAGAAAAGATTTAAAAAGTATTTTAATTATTGGTTCTGGTCCAATTGTAATAGGTCAAGCTTGTGAGTTTGATTATGCTGGATCACAATCACTTAGATCGTTAAGAGAGGATGGAATTAAAACTATTTTAATTAATTCAAACCCTGCTACAATCATGACTGACCCAGTTATGGCTGATCATGTTTATTTAAAGCCTTTAACTACTAACTCTCTTAGAGAAATTTTAGAATCACACGATATTGATGCTGTACTGCCTACTATGGGTGGTCAAACCGCTTTAAACTTGTGCATAGAAGCCGATGAAAAAGGGATATGGCAAGAGTTTAATGTAGAAATCATTGGAGTTGATATAGATGCCATTAACATTACGGAGGATAGAGAGAAGTTTAAACAATTATTAAAAAAAATTGATATTCCTGTTGCCCCTGCGAAAACAGCTAATTCATTTTTAAAAGGAAAGGAAATTGCTCAAGAATTTGGTTTTCCTTTAGTTATTAGACCCTCCTTTACTTTAGGAGGGAGTGGTGCTTCTATAGTTTTTAAGAGTGAAGATTTTGATGAATTACTTACGAGGGGACTTGAAGCTTCTCCAATTCACGAAGTATTGATTGATAAAGCGTTAATGGGATGGAAAGAGTATGAATTAGAATTGTTACGTGATAAAAATGATAATGTTGTAATTATTTGTACTATAGAAAATATGGATCCTATGGGCATTCATACAGGTGATTCTATCACAGTAGCTCCAGCGATGACCTTATCTGACACAACTTATCAAAGGATGAGGGATATGGCTATTAAAATGATGAGAAGTATTGGAGACTTTGCAGGTGGATGCAACGTTCAGTTTGCTGTAAGTCCTGATGAAAAAGAAGATATTATTGCAATAGAAATTAATCCAAGAGTTTCTAGGTCTTCAGCACTTGCCTCAAAGGCGTCTGGTTATCCAATAGCGAAAATAGCCAGTAAACTAGCTATAGGATATAATTTAGACGAGTTGAGTAATCAAATAACGAAATCCACTTCGGCTCTGTTCGAACCAACTTTAGATTATGTTATTGTTAAAATACCAAGATGGAATTTTGATAAGTTTGAAGGTTCAGAAAGAACCTTAGGCCTTCAAATGAAATCAGTAGGAGAAGTAATGGGCATAGGTCGCTCATTTATAGAAGCACTACACAAGGCTACTCAATCTCTGGAAATTAATCGAAATGGAATTGGAGCAGATGGTAAAGGATACACTGATTATAAGGTAGTTATTGATAAATTAACTAATGCTAGTTGGGATAGAGTTTTTGTGATATATGATGCTATAAAAATGGGTATTTCATTAGAAAGAATTCATGAAATCACAAAAATTGACTTATGGTTTTTAAGACAATATGAATCATTAATTATTTTAGAGAAGGAAATTTCTAAATATGATATCAACAATATTTCAAAAGAATTATTGTTAGATGCTAAACAGAACGGATTTGCTGATCGTCAGATTGCACATATGTTAGATTGTTTGGAAAGTATCGTTTACAATAAAAGAAAAAGTCTAAATATAAACAGAGTTTATAAACTCGTTGACACTTGTGCAGCCGAGTTCGAAGCTAAAACTCCTTATTACTATTCTACTTTTGAAGAGGAATTTCAGCTTAGTAATGGAGATATAATCACTGAAAACGAAAGTAAAGTTTCAGAAAGAAAAAAAATTATTGTTTTAGGTTCTGGTCCAAATAGAATTGGACAAGGGATTGAATTTGATTATTGCTGTGTTCATGGTGTTTTAGCTTCTGCTGAATGCGGATATGAAACAATTATGATAAACTGTAATCCGGAAACTGTTTCTACTGACTTTGATATTGCAGACAAGTTGTATTTCGAACCAGTTTTTTGGGAACATATTTATGAAATTATTGAGCATGAAAAGCCAGTTGGCGTGATTGTCCAGTTGGGTGGTCAAACTGCCTTAAAACTTGCAGAAAAGCTAGATAGATATGGCATTAAAATTATGGGTACATCTTACAAGGCTTTAGATTTAGCAGAAGACAGAGGAAGTTTTTCTGTTTTATTAAAAGAAAATAACATTCCATATCCAGAATTTGGAGTTGCTGAAACACCAGATGAAGCATTGGTTTTGTCAGACGAATTAAATTTTCCAATTTTAGTTCGTCCTTCCTATGTGTTAGGAGGTCAAGGAATGAAAATTGTAATTAATAAAGAAGAATTAGAAGCTCATGTTGTTGATTTACTTAAAAAAATCCCAAATAATAAGTTGTTATTAGATCATTATTTAGATGGTGCAATTGAAGCTGAAGCTGATGCAATTTGTGACGGAGAAGATGTTTTAATTATTGGAATCATGGAGCATATTGAACCTTGTGGAGTTCATTCAGGAGATTCTAATGCTACACTTCCTCCTTTCAACTTAGGGAAGTTAGTCATGCAACAAATAGTTGATCATACTAAAAAAATAGCCTTATCCTTGAAAACAGTAGGCCTTATTAACGTTCAGTTTGCAATTAAAAACGAAGTGGTTTATATAATTGAGGCTAATCCAAGAGCTTCAAGAACTGTTCCTTTTATAGCTAAAGCATACAAGCAGCCTTATGTTAATTATGCAACAAAAGTAATGCTAGGAGAACTCAAAGTTTCAGAAATCGACTATAAGCCAAACTTAAAAGGCTTTGCAATTAAACAACCAGTTTTTTCTTTTGACAAATTTCCTAATGTAAATAAAAGTCTTGGTCCTGAGATGAAAAGTACAGGTGAAAGTATTTTATTTATTGATAGTTTGAAAGATGATCAGTTTTATGAATTGTATTCTAGAAGAAAAATGTATTTAACTAAATAAGAATATTTCATTTATATTAGATTTATGGAAATAATAATACTTATTGTATTGTTGATCGGTATTGGGGTTGTTGTTTTTATTCTTAAAAATAATAAAACCGGTTCATCAGATGAATTAATGGTTCAGCTGACCAATAATTTAAGTAGTGAAATACAAAATATAAGAAAAGAAGTTGGTGAAAACTCAGAAAAAAATAGATTAGAAATAGAAAAAAAATTATCATCTATTAACAAAGAGATAAACGATTTTCATAAAGTTTCTAAAGAAAATATTCAAAAACAATTTTCTGACTCTAATAAGGTTATAAAAGATGTTACAGTTGAATTAGAGAAAATCAAAGGAACCAATGAGCAGGTTTTGAATTTTGCTAATCAAATGAAAACTTTAGAAAAAATATTAGGTAATCAAAAACAGAGAGGTATTTTTGGTGAAATTCAACTTGAAAACTTACTAGCTAACGTTCTTCCACCTGAAATTTTTCAAATGCAATACAGTTTTAAAAATGGAGAAATTGTTGATGCTATTGTAAAAGTTAATAATCATATAATTCCAATTGATGCTAAATTTTCACTTGACAATTATAATAGAATGATAGAAAGTTCTGATGCTTCAGAAATTGAAGCTTTAGAAAAAAAATTTAAAGCTGACATTAAATCTAGAATAGATGAAACGTCCAAGTATATAAGACCAGCTGAAAAAACACTTGATTATGCTTATATGTTTATTCCCGCTGATGGTTTGTACCAAGATTTATTAAATAATAGAGTGGGTACGCTTCAAATAAATTCGAAAGATTTAGTAACCTATGCTTATGAAAAAAAGGTGATGATCGTTTCTCCTATGAGTTTATTTCCTATGCTACAAATCACTAACAAGGCATTGAATAATTTGAAATTTGAAAAATCTATTGAAGAGGTGATTAAGAATGTTCAAAAACTTTCAAATCATTTAAATTCTTATCAAACTTTTCATAATAAATTAGGAAACTCCTTAGGGACTGTAGTTAACCATTTTAACGCTTCTTCAAAAGAATTTAATAAAATAGAAAAAGATATTACTAAAATATCTAATGGTGAGTTTAATGTAGAGTTAGAAACCGACTCAATAGATAGACCTCAAATTAGTGATTAAATACCTGTATAGTTATGAGGTGTAATTTTTCTTAATTCGTCCTTAGTTTTATCATTAACTTTTAAAGTATTTATAAAATCACCAATTGTTTTTTGATTTATAACTGAGTTTTTTCTTGTTAAATCTTTTAGTGCTTCATAAGGATTAGGATGGCCTTCTCTTCTTAAAATTGTTTGAATAGCTTCTGCAACTATTGCCCAGTTTTCATTTAAATCTTTACTTATTTTGTCTTTGTTAACTATGAGTTTGTTAATCCCTTTGATTGTAGAATTTAGTGCAATTATAGTATGGCTAAAAGGAACACCAACATTTCTTAACACGGTGCTGTCTGTAAGGTCTCTTTGTAACCTTGATATTGGTAGTTTCGATGAAAGAAATTCAAAAAGCGAATTAGCTAGACCTAAATTACCCTCAGAATTTTCAAAATCTATCGGATTAACTTTATGAGGCATTGCAGAAGATCCAACTTCATTTTTCTTGATCTTTTGCTTAAAATAGTCCATTGAAATATAAGACCAAATATCTCTGTTGAAATCGATAATTATTGTATTAATTCTTTTTAAACAATCGAAAAGTGAAGCTAAATGGTCGTAATGTTCGATCTGGGTTGTTGGAAAAGAATAATGAAGATCTAATTCATTTATTAGATTAGAAGCAAACAGTTTCCAATCAATATCTGGAAAAGCAACATGATGAGCATTGAAATTTCCAGTTGCACCTCCAAATTTAGCAGGGATTGGGATAGTGTGAAGAAACTTTAGTTGTTCTTGAATCCTTACTTTAAAGACATCAAACTCTTTCCCTAATCTTGTTGGTGAAGCAGCTTGTCCGTGAGTCCTTGCAAGCATTGGAATGTCTTTGTATTCGTTGGATTTTGTTGATAATAATTCAATTAAGCTATTTAATTCTGGGAGATATATATCATTTAAAGCTTCCTTAATTGATAGCGGAATAGCAGTGTTGTTTATGTCTTGAGAAGTTAGCCCAAAGTGTATGAACTCTGAATATTTATCTAATTTTAAATCTTTAAATTTATTTTTAATAAAGTATTCCACAGCTTTGACATCGTGATTTGTTTCTTTTTCAATTTCTTTAATTGACATGGCGTCTTCGTAAGAAAAATTTAAATAAAGATTGCGTAAATCAATAATTGACTCTTTCGGAAAATCTGAAATTAATGAAATATTTGTATTTGTTAAAGCAATGAAATATTTAACTTCAACTAATACCCTGTATTTTATTAGAGCCTGTTCAGAGAAATAGTTTGAAAAACTTTTGGTTTTAGAATAATAGCGGCCATCTATAGGCGTTATTGCATTTAAAGAATTAAGTTGCATGAGCTTTCTTTTGAAAGTTTACAAAGTTAATCTTTTTTAAATTTATTAGTAAAGTTTATTTTCTGTTTAAAACTTTAAATTCTTCATAACATCCGCTAATTGCATCTAAAATTTGTAAATCATTAGCAGAAATTATAAAACTGTCTGAATAGTTACAGTTTCTCAGTATTTCGTCAATATCTATTTTTTGAACTTGAAGCAATTCAACCAAAGTTTCTCTGTCAAACTTAGAAGCAAGTAACTCTCTAATCCTGTAATCTTTTTTCATTTGCTGAAGCTTCTTAAATTGTCTTGGTTGCTTTCCGAAAAGGTTATATAAAAAATCAGCAGGATTGAAAATGGCATTAACAACTTTTGAAAAAGCTCCTGAATTTCTAGATCCTCCTTCATAACCTTTAGAGGGCAAGCCAGGAATACTATATCGAAAAGATTTGCTTATGGGTATGTTTTTAGCATCGATTTCAAGATATCCAGTTAATTCATATGGTTTTATAATTACTTCTTCTAAAGCATATGCTAATTCTGTCATTTGAATTTTAGAATTTTTAAATTTAAGTAAGTCGTTTGTTACTCTAATTTTAATTGATTTAAAGCCAAGATAAGAAAGGTAAATAGTGTCATTTAATTTTGCAGGAATTTCAAATCTTCCTGTTTTATCAGTAATTACACCAACAACTTGAGATAAATTTATAACATGAACACTAGGAATAGGAGCATTATCAGCTGCATTTTCAATAATAGCACTTAAACTTTGAGCGTTATTTAAGTTTGTTGAAAAAACTAATAATATTAATAAAAAGTATTGTAGTAATAGTTTATTCATTGTTTACGAAAATACAAACTTAAAATATGTTTTTTTAATTATATCTTTTAAAATTGTGTTAATTATTTTTTTAAAAAATTAATTAACTTTTTCACTGCTATAGACCTGTGGCTAATTCCGTTTTTTTCATTAATAGAAAATTCTGCAAATGATTTTTCGTAACCTTCAGGAATAAAAATAGGGTCATATCCAAAACCTTTATTCCCCTTTTTAAAGTTTGTAATTGTACCATTAACTATTCCTTCAAATTTATATAGCTTATTATCTAAAATTAATGCGATGACGGTCTTAAAACTTGCTTTTCTATTTTTTTTATCTAATAAATTTTTTAATAATTTTTCCATGTTTTTATTAGAATCACATTCTTTTCCAGCGTACCTAGCTGAAAACACTCCTGGTTCTCCATTTAAAGCTTCAACTTCAAGTCCAGTATCATCTGCAAAGACATTAATGTTGTATTTATTATAAATAAATTTTGCTTTAAATACAGCATTTTTTTCAATAGAATTTTCATTTTCGGGAATTTCTTCATAAAAGTTTAAGCTATTAAGATCATTTATATTTATATCTTTTGGAATTAAGCTTTTGATTTCTTGTAATTTATTTAAATTACCTGTTGCAAATATTAAATTCATAATTATTCGTTATGATAAGGATTGTTATTTATTATTGTGAAAGCTCTGTAAAGTTGTTCTGTCATAAACAATCTAATTAATTGGTGAGAAGTAGTCATTTTAGAAAATGAAATTTTGGAATTACAACGATTATATAAATCTTTGGAAAAGCCTTGTGCTCCACCAATAACAAATACTATATCTTTTGATCTAGTGATTATATTTTTTTTAATGAAATTAGAAAATTCAAGAGAAGTATAGGATTCTCCTTTTTCATCTAATAGAAAAACTAAGTCTTTTTCATTAATTTTTTTTAATATATTATTGCCCTCAATTTTTTTTAATTCTAATGGATTTATTTTTTTTAATTTACTGTTATTAATCATTATTATTTCAAACTTCATATAATGATTTATTCTTTTTACATAATCATTAATTAGAGTTTGTAAATTTAAGCTCGATGTCTTGCCAACAACTAGTAATTTAATTTTCATTAACTAAACAATTGGATTAATTTTAATTTATATTTAACTATAAATATATGGGTTTCATTAAACATAATTTCATCACACATTACGTTATTAATTTTTTTAAAAAAATTAAATTAAATGGTTTGTATGGTTTTTCACTTTATGAATTATTTAAACTCTATTTTATTGGTATTATTAAAGGAGCTATTTCAACTAGAGCTAGTAGTATTTCTTTTAGTTTCTTTATGGCTTTTTTTCCTTTTATTTTATTTGTATTAAACCTTATCCCATACTTTCCTATAGAAAATTTTGATATGGTATTTTTATCTTTTGTAGAGTCCATGCTTCCAAAAGAATCATCTGTTTTTTTTCATGATATATTTACAGATATTAACAGCAATAAAAGAAGTGGTTTGCTTTCCACTACTTTAATATTTTCTCTAATATTAATTGGCAATGGAGTTAACGCTGTTTTTGGAGGATTTACAGACTCATATCATGTTCATTATTCTAGAAGTTTATTTAAACAATACCTCTATGCAGTTTTTGTAGGACTTATTTTAGTTGTAGTTGTTTTATTTGCAGCTGTCTCATCAGTTTTATTTGATTTTTTAATTAAACAAAGTGATAGTTTAATTAATTATTTAAAATATATATTTTTAATAATAATTGCTCTAATCTCTTTTTCTTCACTTTATTTTTTTGGAACAGTTCAAGGCAGAAACTTAAAATTTATTTCTCCAGGATCAATCATGACAACTATTCTTTTATTTTCAACTACTTATTTGTTTGGATTATATATTGATAATTTTTCTAATTATAATGAGCTTTATGGATCGATAGGGGCTTTAATTATAATGATGCTATTTATATGGATTAATTCTATTTCTCTTCTGTTGGGTTTTGAACTTAATGTTGTTATTTATAAATTAAAAAATCATTAACAATGCATTATCTAATTGATGTAGTTATTCCTCTTCCTATAGACACATTGTTTACCTATAAAGTCAATAAAATAGAGTTTGAGTTTTTGAAAAATGGATTTAGAGTGATAGTACCTTTTGGGAAATCAAAATTTTTAACAGCTATAGTTATAAATAAACATAATATTTTACCAGAATTTTATGATGCCAAACAAATTGAATTTATTATTGATAATGAACCAATTATTAATGAACATCAGATTCAATTTTATAAATGGATGTCTAAATATTATATGTGTCCAATTGGACAGGTAATTAAGATTGCAGTTCCTGGACTTCTGCTTTTGAAAAGTGAAAGCGAAATTATTTTAATTAGTGAGTTGAATGAAAATATTCAATTATCAAAAAGTGCAGATTTAATATACAGAAACTTAATTTTAAATAAAAAATTAACCTATCGTGAGCTTATATTATTACTAAATAAAAAAAATATTTCACAAACTATAAATGAGTTATTAAATTATTCTATCGTTAAACTCAAAGAGGAGGTTTATGATTATTTTAAACCAAAAAAAGTTGTTAAAATTTTTTTTCATAAAAAAATAAATGATTCTGATTTAGATTTGTTGTTAAAGAGCTTAAAAGGGAAAAAATCTCAACAAATAGTTGTTGGGTGCTTGTATTTATTAATAAAGAAATCTAACCCAACGATAACTGAACTAATTATTGACTCAGGTGTTTCAAGGACTACAATTAATGCACTATTAAACTCTGGTATTTTAATTAAGAAATCAGAAATTGTTGATCGAGTTCAGTTTGAAATTGATCAAAAATCTAAATCCAAAGATTTGAGTTTTGATCAGAAAGTTGCATATGATGACATTTTGTCAACTTTTAAACATAAAAAAGTTTCTTTACTTCATGGTGTCACTTCTTCGGGAAAAACTGAGATTTATGTTAAGCTAATTGAAAATCAAATTAAAAAAAATAAACAAGTTTTATATTTGGTTCCTGAAATAGCATTAACTACACAACTAATAAGTAGGTTAAAGAAATATTTCGGAGATTATTTGGCTGTTTATCATTCTAAATATTCACTAAATCAAAGGACGGAAGTTTGGAAAAAAGTTTTAAATAATGATAAAAATGCTAGAGTTATTATTGGAGCTAGATCTTCTATTTTTCTCCCTTTCAATGCATTAAGTTTGATTATTGTTGATGAGGAGCATGAAAATGCGTTTAAACAATTTAAACCCGCACCTAGATATAATGCGCGCGATTCTGCAATTTATTTAGCAATGTTGCATAAAGCTAAAACTCTTTTAGGTTCTGCAACTCCAAGCGTAGAGACGTATTTTAATGCTATAACTAATAAGTATGGACTCATTAATCTTGATAAGAGATTTGGGGGAATAGAGCCACCAAATATTATTATAAAAGATTTGAAAAAGGCAATAATTGAAAAAAAAATATCAGGTAATTTTTCTGAATTACTAATTAATAAAATTAGAACTACAATTGAAAATAATAAACAGGTTATTATTTTCCAAAATAGAAGAGGGTATTCTCCTTATTTAGAATGTAGTAAGTGTGCCTATGTTTATGAATGCATTAATTGCGATGTTAGCCTAACTTATCATCAAATTTCTAACGAATTAAAGTGTCATCATTGTGGATACAAGGTGGAAAACAAAACAATTTGTCCTACTTGCTCCAGCAATACTTCAATTAAAAAAGGTTTAGGGACTCAACAAGTAGTAGAGGAGTTAAAACAATATTTTCCCGATTCTAAAATTGAAAGAATGGATCACGATTCTACAAGAAATAAAAATGCTTTTAGTAATATTATTAATGATTTTGAAAATAATAAATTTCAAATTTTAGTAGGAACACAGATGCTTACAAAGGGGCTTGATTTTAAAAATGTTGCTTTGGTTGGGGTTGTTAATGCAGACAGTTTAATATACTTTCCAGATTTTAGATCTCAGGAAAAATGTTTTCAATTAATTCAACAGGTAGCAGGAAGATCAGGTAGGTCGGATAAACAAGGAGAAGTTATAGTACAGACATTTAACCCTAATCATCAGTTAATGAAAAAAATTGTTAAAAATGATTTCTTAGGGATGTTCAATGAACAATTGAGCGAAAGGTTCACATTTAAATATCCTCCTTATTCTAGATTGATAAAGCTAACTTTAAAACATAAAAATTTAATGACTGCTCAAAAAAGTTCCATTTGGTTAGCTAATACTTTAAAAAATCAATTTAAAAATCAATTATTAGGACCTGAATCGCCTGTTGTTTCTAGAGTAAATAATAAATTCATTAAAAATATTTTAATTAAAATTCCTATCAACACAAGTCTTGAGAATTCAAAGAGTTATATCTCTAAAGTGCTAAAAAGTTTTAACTCAATTTCTAATTTCAGAAATGTCAATATTTCTATAGACGTTGATCCATATAATTAAAACAAAAAAAAATTTGTTAGTCAATATTATTAATGTATTTTTGCGATCAATTTTTTAATAAGATTTATGAATCATTACGAAGCTGTATTCATTTTAAATCCCGTTTTATCTGATGATCAGGTAAAGGAGACAGTGAAGAAATTTGAAGACCATTTAAAGAAATTAGGATCAGAAATTATTTCAATCGAACATTGGGGATTGAAAAAATTAGCATATCCTATTCAAAATAAACAAAGTGGGTTTTATAATTTAATTGATTTTAAAGCTCCTCACACTGTAATTAACGATTTTGAAACTGAGTTAAAAAGAGACGAAAGAATCATGCGTTATTTAAATGTTAAATTGGACAAGGATTCAGGTGCTTGGGCAATTAAGAGAAGAGAACGTAATAACAAAAAAGCATAATTATGTCATCATTAGAACAAGCAGGAAAAGCAGGAAATCAAGGTGAAATAAGATATCTTTCTCCATTAGACATTGCCACTAAGTCTGTTAAGAAATATTGTATGTTTAAGCGATCTGGCATAAAGTATGTTGATTATAAAGATCCAGATTTTCTTTTTAGATTTATTAACGAACAAGGAAAAATTTTACCAAGACGTTTAACAGGTACTTCTTTAAAATATCAAAGAAAGGTTTCTGTTGCCGTCAAAAGAGCAAGACATTTGGCGCTTTTACCTTATCAAGCTGACATGTTAAAATAATTATTATGGAATTAATTCTAAAAAATGACGTACCTAATTTAGGTTTTAAAGACGATATAGTTTCTGTTAAGAATGGCTATGGAAGAAATTTTTTAATTCCTCAAAAATTAGCAATTTTAGCTACTACTTCTTCAAGGAAGGTTTTAGCTGAAAATAATAAACAAAGAGAATTTAAAGAAAAAAAGGCTATTGATGAAGCTCAAAAATTAGTTAAAAAACTAAGCAAGTTAGAGATTAAGATTTCTGTTAAATCAGGAACTGGTGGTAAGCTATTTGGCTCAATTTCTAATTCTGATTTAAACAGTGAATTAGCTAATGAGGGTTTTGATTTTGATAAAAAAATAATTAAGGTCCAAGGTGGGAATATTAAAAGACTTGGTTCGTACATAGCTTCAATTAGATTACATAGAGATGTAATTCACGAAATTTCTTTTGATATAGTTAAGTCAGAAGATTAAGTTTTTATTCAACTCTTATATTAATTTTTCTAATACTAATTTCTAGTTTCATATAAAAATTAGATATTTGTTGTATTATTAATTAATTCATGTCAAAAACACCTTCAAATCCAAAAGGAACTAGAGATTTTTTACCCTTAGAATTATCAAAAAGAAATTACATTCTTGATGTTTTAGTAAAGAATTTTAAACTATTTGGTTTTTCACAAATTGAAACACCTGCACTAGAAAAAAACACAACCCTTCTTGGCAAATATGGCAATGAAGGTGATCGTCTTATTTTTAAAATATTAAATTCCGGAGAAAAGTTAAAAAAAGCAGATATAGAATCTTTACAGAAAAACAAGCTTTCCTCATTCTCTAATTCAATCTCGGAAAAGGGCTTAAGGTATGATTTAACGGTCCCTTTAGCTAGGTTTGTAGCTCAACATCGTAATGATATTGTTTTTCCTTTTAAACGCTTTCAAATCCAAAATGTTTGGAGAGCAGATAGACCACAACATGGAAGGTTTCAAGAATTCACTCAATGTGATGCAGATGTAATTGGTAGTAATTCAATAATTCAAGAAATCGAATTAATAAAATTATATGATAAAATTTTTACTGAATTAGGTTTTAATGATTTAGTTTTTAATGTTAATCATAGATTAATATTAAAAGGTCTAGCTAATTACATCGGAGCCGATAACAACTTAAATGACTTTATTTCTATTATCGATAAACTAGATAAGGTTGGTATAGATTTAGTAATTAAAGAAATTAAAGAGCTAAATAAGGATGTGTCAGTCTCTGAACTTCAATTGTTATTAGAAAATAAAAATATTAGTATTGAAAAATTATCAACTTTATTTAAAGACTACCCACCTTCAATAAAAGGATTAAATGATTTAAGCAGCATTCTGGAATTTTTTTCACTAAAAAATTCATTAAACAATAAAATCAGATTTGATTTAACATTAGCAAGAGGTTTAAATTACTATACAGGTACTATTATTGAGGTTGCTTGTGAAACGAACTCTAGATTAGGATCTTTAGGTGGAGGTGGAAGGTATGATGATTTAACCTCGCTTTTTAATTTAAAAAACACAAGTGGAGTTGGTATTTCATTTGGACTTGATAGAATTTTCCTTTTAATGGATGAAAAAAATCTATTTCCTGATTATTTAGAAAATAGTTTCGATATTATAATAATAAACTTTGGAATTAAGTATTTGAAAAATATGTTTCCAATTATTGATATGTTTAGAAAACAAAATAAAAAAGTTTTTGTTTATCCTGATGAGGTAAAGATTAATAAGCAATTTTCATATGCTAACTTACATAATGCTTCATTTGCTGTTATTATGGGTGAGAATGAATTTAATAACGACGAAATCGTAGTTAAAAACATGACTGATGGCAGCCAATCGACTTACCTATTAAATAATGTAAACTCAATATCATTTTAGTTAGGTATTTCGATTGATTTTTATAAAGTTTCTTTTCAAAAAAAGATATTATTTGTTCATATGAGTGTTGTTAAAAATGTAGCAGTTGTTGGAGGAGGAGCCGCCGGATTTTTTGCTGCTATTTCAGTAAAAACACATCACCCTTTAGCTACAGTCACTTTGTTTGAAAAGAGTTCTAAGGTTCTTACTAAAGTTAAGGTTTCAGGTGGAGGTCGTTGTAACGTTACTAATGCAAACAATGATATAGCTAGCTTATGCAATGCTTATCCAAGAGGAGGAAAAGAACTTAAAAATATATTTTATCGTTTTGGCCCTCAGGACACAAAGAACTGGTTTAAAGATAGAGAAGTTTCATTGAAAGCTGAACCAGATGGTAGAGTATTTCCTGTTTCAAATAATTCACAAACCATAATTGATTGTTTAATGGAAGAATGTGAAAAAAAAGAAATTTCTATTAAATATAAAAAGTCTATTAAAAGTTTAAAAAAAATTCAATCTAAATGGGCTCTAAGTTTTAATGACAGTCATATTACTAATCACTATGATAGTGTCATTATTGCGTCAGGAGGGAGTCCAAAACTCAAAGGCTTCGAATGGCTTAAAAACATAGGTCATTCAATAATAACCCCCATACCATCTCTTTTTACATTTAATATGCCTAACGAATCAATTATTGATTTGATGGGTTTAGTAGTTAAAGATGTTAAAATTAAAATTTCTGGAACTAAAATTGAAACAATTGGTCCGGTCTTAATAACTCATTGGGGGATGAGTGGACCTGTAATTTTAAAAGCTTCCTCAATTGGTGCACGTGATTTGTTTGAAAGAGATTATTGTTTTAATATTGAAATCAATTGGTTATTAGAAAGTAATACAGAACTATTGTACAAAAAATTGGAAGAGTTTTCTTCATCTTTTTCAAAAAAAACAGTTATCAATCAAAATCCATTTCAATTTCCTAATCGTCTTTGGCAATTTCTAGTTAGAAAGTTTGGTGTACCAACAAATAAAAAGTGGGGTGAATTAGGAAAAAAGAAAATGAGACATTTGATAGAGTTATTTACAAAAGATTCATATTCAGTTTCTGGAAAAACAACATTTAAAGAAGAATTCGTAACATGTGGCGGAGTAGCTTTGTCAAATATTAATATAAATACTATGGAAAGTAAGATTCATTCAAATCTCTATTTTGCAGGTGAGGTCTTAAATATTGACGCAATAACAGGAGGATATAATTTTCAAGCAGCATGGAGTACTGGATTTGTAGCCGGAAAATTAGAATAGTAATTGAATGGTTTTAAGAAAGTAGCGAGAGGGAGATTTGAACTCCCGACCTCCGGGTTATGAATCCGACGCT
>CAJWFY010000010.1 GCA_913031655.1 uncultured Flavobacteriaceae bacterium | reverse complement strand
TAGCTGTAAAATCTTTTTGGGGAGATCTCTATCACAGAATTCCAAAACCAGAGATAGGTTCAGTAGGATCAACGTTTGCTGAAAGTGAAGTTCGCCACGCGGATGCCTATTCTCATTTATTAGAAATACTAGGATTGAACTCAGAGTTCCAAGAGCTTAAAAAGAAACCAAGTATTATGAAAAGGGTACGCTATTTAGAAACAGCACTTAAAAATTCAAAAAGTGATGATGATAAAGAATATTCCGAATCTATTCTTTTGTTTTCATTATTTATTGAACATGTTTCTTTGTTTTCTCAATTCTTAATTATTATGGCTTTCAATAAACACAAAAACATGTTGAAAGGTATTTCCAATGTCGTAGAGGCAACTTCTAAAGAAGAGCAGATCCACGGAGATTTTGGTATTGATTTGATCAAAATTCTTCAGAAAGAACATCCTGAGTGGTTCACTCCAAAATATCATGAAGATATTCAAAACTTGTGTAAACAAGCTTATGAAGCAGAGCAAGATGTAGTGGATTGGATTTTTGAAAAAGGGGAACTAGACTTTTTACCGAAAGCAGTAATTAATGAGTTTTTAAAAAATAGATTTAATAATTCTCTAGAAAGCATTGGAATTGACAAAGTATTTGAAGTCGATCAAAATTTAGTTTCAGAAACTGAATGGTTTGATGATGAGATTATTGGAACTAAACATGGAGATTTTTTTGTAAAAAGATCTATCAATTATAGCAAAAGAAGCCAAAGTATAACTAATGACGACTTATTTTAGAATATGCAGACAAATGTAACAGCCGAACAAAAACAAACAAATTCATCGCAAGATTCAACTCAAGCTAGAGAAAAATCAAATAAGAGAATGAATCTGAGTTCTGAAAAACCATTTGAGTGGCTTAACGAAAATAGTAGAAAATTTCTAGCTGCTGGATATTTAGGAGAGGGATTTTGCGCAGAAGAACGTATTGCTAATATTGCAAAAAAAGCAGAAGAAATCCTTCAAATGCCAGGCTTTGCAGACAAATTTTATTATTATATGTCGGAAGGATATTATTCGCTGGCATCTCCTGTTTGGTCAAACTTTGGAAAAGAACGTGGTTTACCAATCAGCTGCTTTGGCTCTCATATAGATGACGATATAGGTAATATTTTATACACTCAATCTGAAGTGGGTATGATGTCCAAATTAGGAGGGGGAACCTCTGGCTATTTTGGTAAAATTAGACCACGTGGATCTGCAATAAAAAATAATGGAGAAGCCTCTGGAGCCGTTCATATTATGAGGTTGTTTGAGTCTATGGTAGATGTTGTAAGTCAAGGTTCGGTAAGGCGAGGACGTTTTTCTCCTTATTTACCAATTGATCATGCAGATATTATGGAATTTTTAGAAATAGGATCAGAAGGTAATCCTATCCAAGAGTTAACTCATGGAGTCACTGTAACTAATGACTGGATGCAAGACATGATTGATGGTGATGTTGAAAAGAGAACAGTTTGGGCTAAAGTTTTACAAAGCCGTGGAGAAATGGGATACCCTTATATTTTCTTCACAGATAATGCAAACAATGGTGCTGCTGATGTGTACAAAGATAAAGAGTTACCAATCTATGCAAGTAATTTGTGTACCGAAATAATGTTACCCTCCAATCATAATTGGTCTTTTGTTTGTGTTTTGTCAAGTATTAATTTATTACATTATGATAAGTGGAAAGATACAGATGCCGTTCAAACTATGGTTTATTTTTTGGATGCTGTAATCACAGAATTTTTAGAAAAATTAGAGTCGTATAAGAATTCTCCTGACAGAGAGGATCGACAAACATTTCTGTTTATGGAAAGAGCATATAATTTTGCAAAAGAAAATAGAGCATTAGGAATGGGAACTCTAGGATGGCACTCTTTACTACAGTCTAAAATGCTGCCTTTTGATAGTCAAAAAGCATATGATTTAAATAGTGAAGTTTTTAAAACTTTAAAAGAGTCTTCCTATAAAGCTTCTGAACTCTTAGCACAAAAGTTTGGAGAACCAGAACTACTTAAAGGATATGGCAGAAGGAATGCAACTTTGAATGCTATAGCACCAACCACATCATCTGCTTTTATATTAGGTCAAGTATCTCAAGGTATAGAACCAATATGGTCTAATATTTATGTGAAAGATATTGCGAAAATAAAAACAACAGTTAAAAATCCATTTTTGATAAAGCTTTTAAAAGAAAAAGAAATGGATACACCTGAAGTATGGAGAGATATAAGAGATAGAGATGGCTCTGTTCAACATCTTGATTTCTTGTCTGAAAATGAAAAAGATATATTCAAAACGTATTCTGAGATTGATCAGTTAGTGATTATCTATCAGGCAGCCAATAGACAGAACTATATAGATCAAGGTCAGTCGCTTAATATTATTGTACACCCAGATACACCTACTAAGGAGATTAATAAGATTCATATTACTGCATGGAAGTTAGGACTAAAATCATTGTACTACCAACATAGTATGAACGCAGCGCAAAAATTCAAACAAAAGAAAGAGTGTGAAAGTTGTGAGGGTTAGTTTTAATTAATCATACGATTCAAAAAAAAAGCAATTCTAAAAGAATTGCTTTTTTTTTATCAAATAATTAAAAAATATTATTCACTACTTGTAGGAGGTTTTACTTTTGAATCATACTGTTCATTGTAAAGTTCTAACATGGCCATAGTTGCTTTTATTAAATCCTTAGTTTCGGTTAGAAGACTAAAGTAAAGAGTTGTATTTTTTGGACTAGACTCTTCAGATTTTGTTCTAGAAATTTGATTATTAATTTTTTCTCTAACAGAGTCCAATAAAATCTGTTTAATATCTAAAATATTGGGAATTTCATTAAAATTATTTTTAGAAAAAGCAAATTTAACTCTATCAAACAAAGTTTCTAATTGAAGTCCAATTTCTTTTAACTCTCTAATCTGATTAAAGGTTAAGGCTTTATGATTATTATTGATATGTTTAAATGTGATTTTTGAAATATATTCTAAAGACTGAGCAATATCCTCTAATGAACTCAATACATTTATATAAAAATTACTAGCTCCTTTAATAGTAGATTCATCCAAGTTTTTAATAAAATAAAATAGATCATTTCTTAAATTATCTATTTCTTCTGAAAGTACTTTTACTTCTTTTTTATTCTCTTTTAAACCAGATAAGTTTTGGGTGGCTAAACCATTAATTGAATTAACAAAAATCTTTTTAATTTTCTTTGATGCTTTAGAAACATTTTTAGAACTTTCTATTATAAGCCCCTGAATTGAACTGCTTTCGGCTAAGCTTAAAACATCTTCACTGTTAGTTTGATCAATATCTTTTTTATGAGAAATGTAGTTTCTAGCCAGAATAATTAAAGCTAAAAATAATAAAATAGCAATAGCGGAAGGGCCACCTAAATTTATTAAAAAGGCAATTAGCGCACATCCAATAAAGGCTATAAATGCAGTAAAAAACCATCCTCCAATAACATTAAGCACTCCAGCAACTCTGTATACTGCACTTTCACTTCCCCAAGCTCTATCTGCTAAAGAAGTCCCCATAGCAACCATAAATGTCACATAAGTAGTTGATAATGGAAGTTTAAAAGAAGTAGCAATCGAAATTAATATTGCAGCTACCATTAAATTAACAGCAGCTCTAATTTGATCAAAAGCAGGTAATTCTATCGATTTATTTGAAGCTAATTCTATCTCAGGTTTTTGAAACTGAGTTTCAATATGATCTTGTATTTTTATTGGAATTACTTTTGAAAACACATTTGAAACATTGAGCGAAAGTCTAACCAGCCCTCTAGATAAAAAGTTTGGACTAAATCTTTCTTTAGTGTTCTGTTGGTTAGATAAATCTATAGATGTTTTAACTACATTTTTAGCTCTTGAAGAAAACCACAAAGTAACAACCATTATAATTCCAGCAAATAGCAATAGTAAGGTAGGAGTAGGCACCTTAGCAGCTAATATTCCCATTGAAAATTCAGTTGCAGGTACGCCCGATGCAACCCAAGCTTCGTAAGATTGCCATGCTGCAATTGGAACTCCAATAAAGTTAACCAAATCATTTCCTGCGAATGCAAGTGCTAAAGAAAAAGTACCAATAGCAATAATTAATTTATAAATATTGACTTTTAGTTTATATATGAAAAAAGCAGAAACTAAAAATAAAATTATAAAACTTACTATCGCAATTCCTAGAACATTAGATTCCATAAAAGATGCAATTGTAGAGCCATTCAATATTTCAAAACTCTTCTTTGCATAGGGAGTCCCTTTAATACCTTTCATCAAAATAAAATATGTTAAAGATGTAAGCGCAACACCTCCAAATAAAGCACCTACCCATTTTTCTTTTTCTTCGAATTTGAATGAAAGCAAAACTCGTGAAATATATTGAACAACTGCTCCAATACTAAAAGCGACAAACACTGAAAGAAGTATTCCAAATATTATTTGAGTTGCCTTAGCTACATTAATATACTCAGATAGATTGCTAAATTCTCCGCCCCCTGCAAATATTTTAATTAACGAAACTGCAACGGCTGCGCCTAACAGTTCAAAAACTATTGAAACAGTGGTTGATGTTGGCATCCCAAGGGTATTGAAAAAATCAAGTAATAAAATATCAGTAATCATTACTGCCATGAAAATTATCATAATTTCTGAAAAGAAAAACATATCAGGATTAAAAATTCCTTTTCTAGCAACCTCCATCATTCCACTTGAAAACACAGCTCCAACCGCTATTCCAAGACTGGCAACAATCATTATTGATTTAAAGCTTAAAACTTTGGATCCAATAGCAGAATTCAAAAAATTCACTGCATCATTACTAACTCCAACAACTAAATCTGCAATCGCAAGAAGACCTAGTGCAATGATCATTATTAAATATATGTCTGTATCATTATTAAATTGTGTTGTAAAACTTGATAATTCGAACATAGATATTGTAAAATAAATATTAAGAAAGTTCATAAGTTATATTTTAAATTCTGCATTTAAAGACAGAATAGATTTATTATTGATTAGTGAATTATCGTTGTTAAATAGTTTATAATTTAAATTAAACTTCACTCCTTTAATTGCCTGATATTGGGCTCCAAACATTACTAAGCTGCCGTCATTATCATAATTCCAAGAGTTTGACTTTCCATTTAAAACATTTGAACTGATTTGATCGTATCTAGCAAATAATTCATAATTTTTAGATATTTTTTTTGATCCAAAAACTGAAAACCCATTTCTATTATGTTCATCTTCAGCATTTTTATATGTTTTAGCATTTTTAATTTTACCATATTCAAGTCCAAATCTAAAATCAATATTATTGTATCCTAAGAAGAAGGAGTTATTTTTTATTGATTTAGTGTTTTCTGATCGTTGAGAGTCCATGTAAATTTTTCCTGTAAGTTTCTTTGAAAAATTGTAAATGAAACTTGTCCCCATTTTCTGATTTCCATTATCATCCTGAAGAGATTTATATCCCTCTCCGTTTAAAATAAATAAGTTTATTTTAAATTTTGGATTAATGGTAAATTCTGAATTAACTCCAAGATCTGCACTCGGGCCAAATTTAAATTCGTTAAGAATACCTTTATGTGCATAACGATATCCCCACAAACTTTCTTGATCATTGAACTGTTTGTTCCCGATTAAACCCATACTTAGTTTTACTCTTGGTTTTAATTTCCAATCTAATTGAGCAATCTTAACATAAGCTGTGTATTCACTCCCACCTGAGTTAGATCCAATATCGTAAGTAACCTTAGCAGAAAAAGTGTCATTAAAATCGTGTTTATAACCTAAGTAAACTCGTTTGAGTTCAAAAGCACTTTTTTTTGTTACTTCTTTTGTGAAATCATTATGGTAGTTCCAGAATACTTTAAAATAAGGGGAGCCATTTGGACTAAAATCCTTCTGAGCATTTGAGTTAGTTAAACAAAATAAAATGATGAAAAATATAAATTTTTTTAACATTTCTAAAACTTTAATTCAAAAGTAGTCCAACTAATTAATTTTAATGTTAAGAAATTGTTACTATTAATTTAAAATAATATTATTTCAATGTAATTCTGTTTTCTGTTGAAAAGGATTTATTAAATTGCATGAATGAACTGGGAACAATTATTATCATTAAAAAGACAAGGAGATAACCTTAAAAGACTTAGAATAGAGCAAGACGAAACTAGAATTGGTTTTGAAGTAGATTACGATCGTATTATTTTCTCATCTGCTTTTAGATCTCTTCAAGACAAAACCCAAGTAATTCCTTTCTCTAAAACAAGTTTTGTTCATACAAGATTAACTCACAGCTTGGAAGTTTCAGTCGTTGGAAGAAGCTTAGGTCGTATTATTGGAAAAAAATTAATTAAAAAACATCCGTATTTAAATAAAACATATGGATTTCAAAGCAATGATTTTGGAGCTATTGTAGCAGCAGCAAGTTTATCTCACGATATTGGAAACCCACCATTTGGACACAGTGGAGAAATGGCAATTGGGGATTTTTTTAAAAACGGGAACGGTTTAAAATATAAAGAAAAACTTTCTGAGCAACAATATAAAGACCTTTGTAATTTTGAAGGTAATGCTAATGGGTTTAAGATTATTAGTGAAAATAAAATTGGAATTCCAGGGGGACTGAGATTAAGCTATGCTACCTTAGGTGCTTTTACTAAATATCCTAAGGGATCCACATCCAATAAATCTTCAAAACATATTAAAGATAAAAAATTCGGATTTTTTAATTCACAAAATGATTTTTTCGAAGAAGTTGCTAATGAACTAGGGCTGAAAGAATCAAAAAGCAATTACTCTAGGCACCCTTTGGCTTATTTAGTTGAAGCTGCTGATGATATTTGCTACACATTAATAGATTTTGAAGACGGAATTAACCTTGGTTGGATTTCCGAAGAGTTTGCTTTAGAGTATTTGATTAGATTAGTAAAAGATAGTATAGATATTAAAAAGTATAATTCTTTAGAGCATAAGTCAGATAGAGTAGCTTACTTAAGAGCACTTTCAGTAAACACTTTGATTAATGATGCGGTAAATATTTTTATGAAAAACGAAGAAGCTTTATTATCTGGAAACTATTCAAAATCTATTTTATCAGAAAGCGCTTTTAAAGCTCAAATGAAAGATATCATTGATATTAGTGTGGAGAAAGTATATAAATCAGAAGAAGTTATTGAAAAAGAGTTAAAAGGGTATCAGGTTATTAATCATCTTCTAGAAGTGTTTGTAAGAGCAGCCGTTAATAATCAGGAAGACAATATGACGACACTTGATGATTTAGCACTTGCATGCATTCCCAAATCATATCTACATAAAGAGAAAGATCTCTATACTCAGCTTTTAGATATTAGTTGTTTTATAGCTAGTTTGACTGATGGAAAAGCTTTGGAGTGGTATAAAAAAATGAACTAGATATGAAAGATTTATATGATGACTCATATTTTATGAGAAGAGCAATTGAAGAAGCTAAAATTGCTTTTCAAAAAGATGAAGTTCCAGTGGGAGCAGTAATTGTAAGTAATAATCAAATTATAGCAAGGGCTCATAACTTAACAGAAACATTAAATGATGTTACAGCTCATGCTGAAATGCAAGCAATTACATCAGCCGCTAATTATATTGGAGGAAAATACTTAAAAGACTGTACTCTTTATGTAACTCTAGAACCTTGCCAAATGTGCGCAGGGGCACTTTACTGGTCTCAAATATCCAAAATAGTTATTGGTGCTAGTGATATTCACAGAGGATTTAGAACTATGAAAACTAAAATACATCCAAAAACTAAAATTATTGATGGACTTCTTTCCAATGAGTCTAAAGAATTAATAGATGATTTTTTTAAAAAGAAAAGAGGATTACAATAAAAAACCCCCAGTAAACTGAGGGTTGAATATTGTAAGAAATAAAATATTATTAGTCGATAAGTGTTACGTCAGCCGCAACTCTACCTTTTTTACCATCTTCTTCTGAATATTCTACTTTGTCGCCTTCATTTAGTTGGATACCATCTAAAGAAGTTGCGTGAACGAAGATGTCTTCGCTCGTTTCGTCGTTAGTAATGAAACCATATCCTTTGGACCCATTAAAAAATTTTACTGTACCTGTCATTAATTAAAAATTATTTATTTATAAGATGTAAATGTAGTGATTAAATAATTATATAGACAAATCTATATAAATTAGAGTTTTTTTATCTAATTGATTTTGAAGATTTTGACTTCATTTTTTTAATATTTTCGTCACTAAAAGTATAGTCACTCAATTTTTTTCCTTTCCAACTATTATAGATAAATAAGGGCATAAATAGAATTACGAAAATAATAACGCTAATACCAATTATTCTGTTGCCAAGCATTTCATTTTCAAGTTTAAAATAGTAGCCAATAAATATTCCAATTATTGAAGTAATGAAAGAGATGAGAATAATTTTATTCATTGGATTTAAAGATTTAATTTTTAATCTTTAAAACTAATGATAGCTCATCTAGCTGGTCATTATCCAATTTTGAAGGGGCATTAATCATGACATCTTTTCCGCTATTATTTTTTGGAAATGCTATGTAGTCTTTAATAGATTCTTGACCATCTAATATTGCGACTAGCCTATCTAAGCCTAGGGCAATTCCTCCATGAGGGGGAGCTCCGTATTCAAAAGCATCCATTAGAAATCCAAATTGTTCTTTGGCTTGATCCTCTGAAAACCCTAAATGTTTTAGCATTAGTGATTGAATATTTTTATCGTGAATTCTAATTGATCCTCCGCCAATTTCATTCCCATTTAACACTAAATCATATGCATTGGCTTTAACTTTCTCAGGATTACTTTCAAGAAGGTCAATTTGATTTAGTTTTGGAGAAGTAAACGGGTGATGCATAGCATGAAATTTTTCAGACTCTTCATCCCACTCTAGTAACGGAAAATCAGTCACCCATAAAGGAGCAAATTCTTCAGGATTTCTTAAATTTAAATTTTGAGCTAGTTCCAGCCTTAAGGCACTTAACTGAGTTCTTACTTTATTTTTATCTCCAGATAAAATAAAAATTAAATCTCCTTTATTTGCGTTAGTTACTTTAGCCCAACTACTTAAATCTTTTTGATCATAAAACTTATCTACGGAAGATTTAAACGTCCCATCATCATTACATCTAACATAAATCATTCCTAAAGCACCAATTTGAGGTCTTTTAACCCAGTCAACATATTTGTCAATTTCTTTTCTTGTAAATGTGTTTCCTCCAGGAACTGAAATCCCAACTACTAATTCAGCAGAGTTAAAAACATTGAAATCTTTGTGTTGAGATACACTGTTCAACTCTCCGAATTCCATTCCAAATCGAATATCAGGCTTGTCAGAACCATACTTAGAAATAGCTTCATCATATGTTATTCTAGGAAATTTATCAATATCTAATCCTTTAATTGTTTTTAGTAAATGTTTTGTTAAACCCTCAAAAGTGTTTAAAATATCTTCTTGATTTACAAATGACATTTCACAGTCAATTTGAGTAAACTCGGGTTGCCTGTCAGCTCTTAAATCCTCATCTCTAAAGCACTTTACAATTTGAAAATATCTATCTAATCCACCAACCATTAATAATTGTTTGAAAGTTTGTGGGGATTGTGGAAGAGCATAAAACTCTCCAGAATTCATTCTAGAAGGGACCACAAAATCACGAGCTCCCTCCGGAGTAGATTTTATAAGATAGGGAGTCTCTACATCAATAAAATTTTTAGAACTTAAATAGTTTCTTATTTCAGAGCTTACCTTATGCCTAAAAATCAATTTATTTTTAATTTCTTCCCTTCTAATGTCTAAATAGCGATATTTCATTCTAAGCTCTTCACCACCATCAGTTTTATTTTCAATTGTAAATGGAGGAGTTTTCGAATTATTCAAAATTTTTAAATCTGAAACAAGAATTTCAATATCACCGGTTGGAATATTTGAATTTTTCGAACTTCTTTCGATTACCTCTCCAGAGACTTGAATTACATATTCTCTTCCCAAGCTTTTAGCTCGTTCTAAAATTTCTTTTGAGCTTCTTTGTTCATCAAAAATTAATTGTGTGATACCATATCTATCTCTCAGATCTATCCATACCATGAAGCCTTTGTCTCTAGATTTTTGCACCCATCCAGAAAGAATTACTTTATTATTTGAATCTGATAGTCTTAGTTCGCCACAATCATGAGTTCTATACATTCTACTTTTTTAGAATTATAAATTTAACAAGATATTACTTATATCTTACGCCTATCCAAAATTTAAATTTTTCAATCATTAAATATAAGGAGGGAACTACAAATAAAGTTAGAAATGTAGCCACTACTAAACCTGAAATTACAGTTGTTGCTAATGGTCCCCAAAAAACAAAGTTATCACCTCCCCAATAAATATTGGGATCAAAATCACTAAATAAAGTATAAAAATTAATATTAAAACCTGCAGCAAGTGGAACAAGGCCACCAATGGTTGTTATGGCTGTAAGTAAAACGGGTCTTAATCTAGATTTGCAGGATTCTACTATTGATTCGTATTTAAGTTCAATTAATTTTTTGTTTTTGTTGGACGAGTCTTGTTTTTTTCTATTCAATAAAATTTCTGAATAATCAAGTAACACAACTCCATTATTAACTACAATACCAGATAGAGCAATTATTCCCATCATCGTCATCATTATCACAAATGAATTTCCCGAAATAGCTAAATATCCAAAGACCCCTATTAAACTAAGAATTATTGCAATCATAATAATTGTAGGCTTACTGACGGAATTAAATTGTAGAATTAATAATAAAAAAATAAGTAATAATCCGGTCATGAAAGCTTTTAGTAAAAAAGCTTGATTTTTGTTTTGTTCTTCTATTTGACCCGTATAGTCAATATTAATCATACTAGTATCTTCATTAAAACTATTCATTTCAGTTTCAATTTGACTAACGACTGCTCCAGCGTCTACATATCCAGATGATAAGCCTGAATAAATTGTAACAATTCTTTTGAAATCTTTATGTTTAATTTCACTATATGTTGTTGCTCTTGAGTTACTAACGACACTAGAAATAGGAATTTCTTTAATCATTCCGTTGTCAGGATCTTTAAATGTTAAATTTTGATCAAAAAGAATATTTTCAGAATATCTATTCTCTTTATTAAATCTAATATTTATATCGAAATCATCTCCATTTTCTTTGTAGATTCCAGCTTTAGTTCCAAATAGAGCCGCTCTTAGTTGTTGTCCAATTTGTCCCACACTAAGGCCTAATTCACCTGCCTTTTCTCTATCAATATTAACTAGATTTATTATTCTCGATTTATTAACATCTATTTTTAACTCTTCAATCCCAGGAATATTTCTAGTGTTAATATATTCAGTTATTTTTTCAGCTTTTTCAATTAATGTACTATAGTCTTTTCCAGTGATTTCAATATTAATTGGATATCCAACTGGTGGACCTGATTGATTTTTTTCAACTGCAATAGATACTCCAGCATACTTATTTTTTAATGTTTCTTGAATCTCTTTTCTAACCTCTCTTGAGCTTAATCCTTGACGATATTTAAAATCCCTAAATGAGGTGGTAATTTTTGCTCTGTTCGGCATTTCAGATAATGCTCCTAGTTCTTTTTCTGGATTCTCTGAGCCTTCACCTACTTGTGAAATATTATTTTGGATCATAAAGTTGTATCCAGAATCATCATAATATTTTTTTGAATATATAATAGAGTTAATATCTGCTTCAATAAGTTTGGCAATTTTATTTGTTTTTGAAATGTCAGTCCCCTCCGGATACTCAACATAAACTATAATTTGCCTAGGATCTTCATCAGGAAAAAACTCAATACTTGTTCTTTGGGATTCAATTGAAGTTCCAAAACTCATAAAGGCTACAATTAGAGTTATAAAAGTGGAAAGTATTATTAAATAAGGTCTTTTCCCTATTAGTATTGTCTTTAGTAATCTTTCATAATAGTTGTCTAAAATTGGAAGGATTTTAGACTGAAAATTATTTGCTAATTTCCTAAGTACTAGTCTGTAAATCCAAAAATTAATTGAAATAAATATTTGAAGAGATCCTAAAAACCTGTAAAATCCTGCAGATTCCGTATTTTCTGTTATAAACCCTAGGATTAAAAATAAAATTCCAAAAACCCCTAGCAATGAAGTTATCCTTATAATTCTTTTTATAGGCATATTAGTGTCTTCAATTTTCATCATTTTAGAAACTAATACAGAGTTAAAAAATATAGCTACAATTAATGAAGAACAAAGAACAACTGAGAGTGTAATAGGAAAAAACACCATAAATTTTCCTATTCTTCCAGGCCATAATCCAAGAGGAATAAATGCAGCTACTGTAGTTGCCGTAGAAATTATTATTGGAAAAGCAATTTCAGAAATACCTTTTTTAGTAGCTTCTATTCTACTCATTCCTTCTTTTTCCATCAACCTGTAGACGTTTTCAACAACAACAATCCCATTATCTACTAGCATTCCCAGTCCAAGGATTAGACCGAACAATATCATAGTGTTTAAAGTATTACCCATTGCGCTTAAAATAGCGATAGACATAAACATTGACATTGGAATTGCAAACCCTACAAAAAGCGCATTTTTAAAGCCAAGGAAAAAAAGCAAAACAATAACAACTATAATAATCCCAAAAATTATACTATTAACTAAATCAGTTACTTGGTTTTCAGTTAATTCAGACTGGTCATTTGTGATGGTTACCTTTAGGTTTTTAGGAAAAACTTTATTTATATTATTCTCAACAATGGAATGTATTTTTTCTGCAGCATCTATAGTGTTTTGTCCGGATCTTTTTTTAACATCTAGCATCACTACTGATTCACCATTTTCTCGAGCATAAGTTGTGACATCTTTTTCTTTAAATCTTATATCTGCTATATCTTTTAAAAATACTGAGTTGTTATATGAAGATTTAACAACAAAATTTTCAAGATCAGTTGGGGAGCTTATCTCCCCAATTATTCTAACGGTTTTTAGTTGTTCATTGGCTTTCAAATTACCAGCAGAGACAGAGATGTTTCCTGATTTAATTGAACTAATTACATCATAAAAAGAAACTTTAGAAGCCATCATTTTATAAATATCTACTGCAATTTCAACTTCTTTATCTAACGCTCCCCTAATATCAACTTTCTTAATTTCAGTTAAGCTTTCAATTTCTTCCTGTAATATTTCTGAATATTCTTTTAACTTCTCTGTAGTATAATCTCCGGAAATATTTATGTTTAATATTGGCATTTCTTCAGTAAAAGTCATATTAAAGACATTGGGATCGACTTTAACATTATTATACATCGGCCAATCCTCGCTAGCTACTGCAGTTTCTACCTCATCTTTAACTTTTAGTTTAGCTTCAGTAAATCCTATTCCATCGTCAAATTCTAGAATTATTAACGAAAAATTTTCTTGAGATGAAGATTTTATTTCAAGAACATTATTAACAGACTTAAGCTTATCTTCAAGTGGTTCGGTGATCAGTTTTTCAAGATCTTCAGCAGTATTACCAGGATAAATAGAACTTACAAAAACTATATTTTCCTTTATTTCGGGATAATCTTCTCTTGGCATACTAAAATATGCATTAATTCCTAGCAGTAGAACCAATGCCATGACAACATACATTGTTGTGCTGTTGTTTACAGCCCAAGATGATGGTGCAAATTCTTTTTCTTTATTGTTCAATTTCTTATTTTTTTAATTGATTATTTGAACTTGTGCGTTATCTACTAATTTTCTAATTCCTTCAGAAACTATTTTATCACCAGGCTTTAGGCCTGATAGAACTTCTACGTTTACTCCATCATTTTTGCCAGTGACGATAGTTGTTTTAGACACATAAGTTTTGTTGTTTTTATTGTACGTTTTGTAAACGTACTCTTTGTTGTTACTATCAATGCTAATGAAATTTTGATTTATCAATAATGCTTCTTTGTTGGAGTAGTCGTTGATATTTACTTTTGAATTTAAATTGGGTTTTATATTTAAATTATTTTTTTCAATTTTTAATTCTATTTTAAAGGTTCTGTTAATTGGGTTTATGTAATTACCCGATTGACGAACTGTTGTTGAGATAGTTTTATCTAATAACGGAAAGTGAACAAGGGCTTTATTGCCAGATTTAATTGAAGCGATGTACTTTTCAGGAACATTGGATTCAATATATAAATTATCTAAATTTAACAGCATCATTAGATTAGATCTTCCTGGGTAAACTACTTCACCTTTTTTTGCTAGCACATTATCTATAGTCCCGCTAAAAGGAGCTTCAATTAAAGTTTTTTTAATTTGTTTTTTTAATTGTTTGATTCCCTGTTTTTGAGACTCATACATAGTTTTGGATTCTAAAAATTTAATTTCACTACCAATATTTTGATCCCATAATCTTTTTTGTCTTTCAAATGTAGTTTTAGTTAATTCAAAACCAATTTCAAGCTGAGATAATTGTTCTTTTAGCCCCCCATCATCAATTTTTATTAATCGCTGTCCTTTTTTTACAATGTCTCCACTTTTAACATAAATATTTTTAATAATTCCAGAAAATTCAGGAAAAATATTTATTAATTCGTCGGACTTTACACTTCCTTGAACTTGAATGTAGTGATCAAATTCTACTGAATTAATTTTCAGGACTTCAACAATTGGCAATTGTGGATTAGTATTTAATTCATCCAGTTTATTATCTATAATTTGAAGCTTATTAAAAAAATCTTGTTGCGATGTTGCAATTTCTTTTCTTTTAAGTTTTATTTTTTCTACATCGTTTGATTCTAATACGCTCTGAAGTGTTGAATTATCTTCACAAGAGATTAGTGTAATGACAAGAAATAGTGTAAATATATTTTTCATTTTAAAAATTAGTTCTGAGTTAAAATAATCTCAAGGTTTGTTTTTTTATTTATAACCTCAAGCATTGATTGTAGTAATTCATTTTGAATAGAGTAAAGCTGCATTTGAGCCTGTCTTAGATTAAGACCAGAAATCAACCCCTCTAAAAATTTAATTTGATTTTTTCTTTCAATTTTTTCTGCAAGCTTAACATTCTCAACTGCATTGTTGTATGAATTCACGGCATATTGGTACTCGCTATTTGCATTGTCTAACTGAATAATGATTTTCTTTTTAGATTGAGAAAAATCAATTTTTGATTTTTCAAACTCTATTTTAGCTTGTTGAGTTTTAGCAGATTTTCTTAGAGAACTGAAAATTGGAACAGACATTGAAACTCCAGCGAAAGAGTATCCATACCACTTTTGGTCTGGTTTAAAAAACTTAAATGAATTGTTATTGCCATTATAACCTCCTTTAATAAATCCTCTTAAAGTAGGAAGAGCTTTAGACTTTTCAAGTGTTAACAAAGTCTTTTGAGATTTTGTATTATTTAAAGCCATTTGATAATCAATATTTTTCTCTATTTCAAAATTTTCTATAGATTTATTATCAAGTATGTTTTTAATAGCTAGATCCTGCAGGTTATTACTTAGAACTATTTCCTTTTCAATATCGTATCCTATAATAAGTTTTAATAAATTCAAAGAGGTTTTGTTCAATTTAGCAGAATAGTCAAGTGAATTTTTAATTGAACCGTAAGTAATTTTAAGCTGTTCTACATTTTCTAATTCAGTAAGACCATTGTTATAGATTTTTTCGATCTCATCTAAATTACTTTTGACATTTGAAAGATTTCTTTCTAAAAATTTAACTCTTTCTTGGCTTACAAGCGCATTTCCATAGGCTGAAATAATTGATTTTTTTACTTCTTGATCAGTTTTTATTTTTACTTTATATGCAATGTCCATATAAAGTTTTATAGATGCCAGTCCAACGGAATAGGACCCGTCAAATAATAGCTGAGATAATGTGACAGAACCATCAATTGTTTGTTTTGTTCCAAAAGATAACTCAGTAAATTCACCAGGACTTCCCCCAAAAAATTCCGAAGGAACTAAAGATATAGGTTGTTTAATGTTATTATTATATTCAATAAAAGAATTGATTTGAGGAAGGCCAGTAGCAATTGTTTCCCATTTTTTTGCATTAGCAATTTTAATATCGTTTGCCGCATTTTTTGAAATGCTGTTATTAATTAATCCAAACTCAATTGCCTCATTTAATGTAAATGAATCTTGACTTTTTAAACTAAAGGAGTATAAGATTAGAAATATAAGTAGTCCTGTTTTCTTCATTATTTATTAATAAAATGATTTAATTTTTTCAACCCTTTTTCAGTAACTATAGCTCTTAAGTGATATTCAATAAAATCAATTTTCAGCTTTACAGGATCATATAATTTTGTAGGAAAGGTGTCGAGATCTCTAATTCCAATCATACCTTTAAAATAGAGTCTAGAGATAAAGTCTATTTTTATATCCATTCTAAATAAACCAAGTTTAATGCCACTTTTAAGAGATCCTGTTGTTGATTTTGTAATAAAGTCAAATTGTTTTTTATTAATTTCTTTATGAATTAAAGGGTAATATTTTTCTAACTGATACAGGGGAGAAACACTTTCTTTTTTTAAATACTTTATTAAAAACAGATTAACATCATATATTTCACTAATTGGATTGTCAGATGTTTTTTTAATTTCAGTGATTCCTTTGGTAATACTATTAAACATATAGCTGGTCACCGCTTTTACAAGCTCAGTTTTGTTTTCAAAAAAATTATAAATCGTTTTCTTAGAGATCCCCATTGCATTGGCAATTTGATCCATTGTCACGCTTTTAAATCCAATGGTCAAGAAAAGCTCCCTGGTTTTTTCTAAAATTAATTCTTTCAAACTTTATTTTTTGGAGCGCAAATATAAGCAGGAAACTAATAATACGCAAATAGTTTCCAAAGTTTTTAAAATTAAATGATACTTTATTTAATGTATTTTTACTTAAAATATATTTTGTGAAATCTATCAAATTCTATGCCGATTTAATAAATACTGGATTAAAGGGGCTTTATTTTTCTAATAACCCTAAAACTCTTTATGATCCAATAAAGTATATTTTAGATTTAGAAGGAAAAAGAATCAGACCTGTTTTGACTTTAATGTCTTGCAATTCATTTGGATTAGACCCTAAAGAAGCTATAAATGCTGGCTTATCCTTAGAGTGTTTTCATAACTTTACTTTGATGCACGATGATATTATGGATTCTGCATTAACAAGAAGAGGTAAACAAACTGTGCATATTAAATGGGATACTAATAGAGCCATTCTTTCTGGAGATGCCATGTTAATTTACTCATATAAACTATTAGAATCATATGATTTCAAGACTTATTTTAATTTAAATAAATTACTTAATAAAACGGCCTTAGAAGTTTGTGAGGGTCAGCAATATGACATAGACTTTGAAACTAAATCAAATATAGATTTTAATCAATATTTGGAGATGATACGACTCAAAACTGCAGTTTTAGTTGGAGCTGCTTTACAAATGGGGGCTATAGTAGCTAATGCAAGTGATAAAGATCAAGAACGCATTTACAATTTTGGAATTAATCTTGGTTTAGCTTTTCAATTGCAAGATGATTTACTGGATGTTTTTGGAGACTACGATTTGGTAGGAAAAAAAATTGGTGGAGACATATTAGAAAATAAAAAAACAGTTCTTTTTCATATGACAAAATCTAATGCAACTAAAACTCAAACTGAAGAATTAGAAAAGTTATTTGGAACAAAAAAAATAAGTTCTGAGTTAAAAATCTCAAAAGTTACCTCATTATTTAGAGAAACTAAGGCAGATGTTAGGACTTCAAAATTAGTAGAAGACTACACTAATAGCGCAATAAAATATATTGATGATTTAAGCATTGAAGAATCTCAAAAGGAAGAATTTAGAGTTTTCTCGAGAGAATTAATGAATCGTAAGTTGTAACCTAAATTTTTAGGCTAGACTAAATTAATTTTTTTATTTTCACAAAAATTAATATATTTGCACACATGTTATCATATTCAGAAGAGAATCATTTGAAAGCTATTTTTCATCTTTCAGTAAATAATGAAAGTGGAGTTAGTACAAATTCTATTGCTTCAAAGATGAATTCTAAAGCTCCCTCGGTAACAGAGATGTTAAAAAAATTATCAGAAAAGGACTTGGTCGTATATAAAAAGTATCAAGGAGTATTATTGACAGATTTTGGCAGAAAAACAGCTTTAAGTGTAATTAGAAAACACAGGCTTTGGGAAGTTTTTTTGGTTGAAAAACTAAATTTTAAATGGGACGAAGTTCACGATATAGCTGAACAATTAGAACACATTAAATCTGAAAAACTAACTAATGAGTTAGATAAATTTTTAGATTATCCAACTAAAGATCCTCATGGTGATCCAATACCTAATCCTGCAGGATTTATTAAATACACTGCTAAACTTGTGCTTTCAGACCTTTTAATAGGTGAAACTGGAAAATTCATTGGAGTTAAAGACTCCTCCTCTACTTTTTTAAAATATCTTGATAAAAGAGAAATTTCTTTAGGATCTAATATTAAAGTTATTCATAAAGAGGAGTTCGATGAGTCAATTCATATAGGATTAGTTGAAACTAACTTGAGTATTTCTGTTAAATCAGCAGCTAATATTTACGTAACTAAATTATAATTATGTACGAACAAATTCTTACGTTTTTTGAAAATACAGATCCAGTTTTAGGAGCTTTGTATGCCACACTTTTCACATGGGGTTTAACGGCTTTTGGAGCTTCGTTTGTGTTCTTTTTTAAAGAGATGAACAGGGTATTTCTAGATGGAATGCTAGGCTTTACTGGGGGTGTTATGGTTGCTGCAAGTTTTTGGAGTTTGTTAGCTCCTGGAATAGAAATGAGTGAGGGTGAGGGTTTTGTTAAAGTTATTCCTGCTGCAGTAGGATTTGGACTTGGAGCTTTATTTATTTTTGCATTAGATAAAGTACTCCCTCATATCCATATTAATTTTAAAGAAGCTGAAGGAATAAAAACACCATGGCATCGAACTACCTTACTGGTATTAGCAATAACATTACATAATATTCCTGAAGGCTTGGCTATTGGAGTTTTATTTGGAGGGGTAGCAGCAGGATTACCTGAGGCATCTATTGCTGGGGCAGTAGTTTTAGCTATTGGAATCGGAATACAAAATTTCCCCGAGGGAATAGCTGTTTCAATGCCCTTAAGAAGACAAGGAATGAGCCGAAGAAAAAGCTTTATGTACGGTCAGGCATCTGCAATTGTGGAGCCTATAGCAGCTGTTATTGGAGCGGTTGCTGTTACTTTTTTCACTCCCATATTGCCATATGCATTAGCCTTTGCAGCAGGTGCAATGATTTTTGTTGTTGTTGAAGAAGTAATTCCCGAAACCCAACAAGATAATAATACCGATATAGCCACACTTGGCTTTATTGGAGGGTTTATAGTAATGATGGTATTAGATGTAGCTCTTGGATAGTATTATCAATCTTTTTATTTAATTTTTATGAAATTTTTTATTTTTTTATTTTTAATTCCCATATACACTTATTCTCAAGTTGTAGAAATCAAAGGCTCTGTAAGTTCAGAAGATGGAGTTTTAAGTTATGCTAGTGTTAGTGTACTAGATTCTGATTTGGGGATAATTGCAGATGAAAACGGGGAGTTTAGTTTAGAACTAGACCTTTCTGTTCATAAAACACTGTTTGTTTCATTTTTAGGTCATATTTCACGAAAAATTTCATTGAAAAACTCTTCTTTTGACTTAAAAAATTTACTTATATTTTTAGAGGAAGATATAAACGGCTTGAACGAAGTGGTGGTTACAGGAACTTTAAAAGATGAGTACGTAACACAATCCGCAGTTAAGGTTAATGTAATAACTAGTAAAAAAATAAATTCATTCCTACCCTCTGGAGGAGCAAATATCACTGATATAGTTCAACTTGTTAATGGAGCCCAAGAAGTAATAGCCTGTGGAGTTTGTTATACAAATTCAATAAGCATAAACGGCTTAGAAGGTCCTTATACTTCGGTTTTATTAGATGGTATTCCTATGTATGGAAACTTAGCATCAGTATATGGACTTAATGGAATACCAAATATGATAATAGACAGATTAGAAATTGTCAAAGGACCAAGCAGTACTTTGTATGGTTCTGAAGCAGTTGCTGGTGTAATTAATATCATAACCAAGAACCCTAAAGATCAACCTTTTCTTTCTTTAGATGTTCAAGGCACCTCACATAAAGAGAGCTTTATGAATTTGGCTTTAACTCCTAATATTGGAAAATCATATGGTTATTTTGGAGTGAATTGGGATCGAAAAAGTGACTATGATGATTATAATAATGATGGTTTTGGAGATGATGTTAATCTAAGCCGATTTTCAATTTTTAACAAATGGAATATTCATAGAGAATCTAAAAAGGAATTTATTATCTCAGCCAGATACTATTTTGAAGACAGAAGAAATGGAGTAAAAGAATATTTAATTAATAATAATTATAAAAAAATCAGGGGAGATAACAAGATTTATGGGGAAAGTATTTACACAAATCGCTTTGAATTATTTGGTAAATATGAATTTGCTTTCACCGATGGATTTGAGGTAAATTATTCTTACTCAAAGCATGATCAAAACAGCTATTATGGATCTGATTATTACCAGGCTAATCAAGATATTTTTTTTTCACAATTCACTTTAGACAGGAATTATGGAAATCATGATTTATTATTTGGGGCTTCTATTAAAAATAACTTATACGATGACAATACCATAGCCACGCAGTCTGTTGTTAATGGTACAATTATCAATAAGAATTCAAATCAATTAATTCCTGGATTATTAATTCAAAATCAATACAAACCCTCTGAAAAAATATCTTTAATTGGAGGACTTAGAGTAGATCATTTTAATGAACATGGATTTATTTATGCCCCCAGTTTTCACCTTAAATATAATC
>CAJWFY010000009.1 GCA_913031655.1 uncultured Flavobacteriaceae bacterium | reverse complement strand
GATTTAAGAATCCTTAAAAATCCAAATGGAAACATTTTACCATTCATTTTTTTTAATGCTCTAGAAAAAGAAGGCATAGTAATGGCAAACGCAATTAAGTTCCCATCTTTATCAGCAACACTTTTGATGAAATCGGGATGAATATATCTTAAATATCTTTCTTTGTAATGATCAACTTGGTATTGTTGAATTGGAACAAATGTTTGTAAAGAGTTATAGGTCTTATTTAATAAATCAAACATTTCGTCAATATAAGGTTCAATTTCACTGGTTTTCCTAAAATTTAGTGGTTTTAAATTGTAACGTTTCATAATTATGTCTGAAAATCTTTTCACTTTTTCAGGAGCTTCATTTTCATTATAGATTTGAATCCTATATTCCACCCACTCAGCTAATTTTTTCATCTTTAATTTTTCCAGATGATCTTTTTGATAAGGATTATGATACCATGTAATCATGGTGTTTAGTTCATTAAAACCATGAGTCAGTAAACCAGCTTTATCCATATTAGAAAAACCAACAGGACCTTCAATGAAAGATAACTTTCTTTTTTCTCCAAAATCTATAACTGCTTCAATCAATTTCTTGGAAACATCTAAATCATCAATCACATCATACCATCCAAAACGTACTTTATTTTTATTTTGCTCTTTAACTTCAACCCAGTTTACTATTGCAGCAATTCTTCCAACAATTTCATCATTTTTATAAGCTAAAAAATACTCAGCTTCGGCATTTTTAAAGACTGGGTTTTTTGTCTTATCCATCATTTCAAGTTCTTCATTTGAAATAGGAGGGACCCAGTATTTAGAGTTTTTGTAAAGTTTGAATGGAAATTTCACAAAATCTTTATAATCTTCAAGCGATGTTGCTTTTTTAATGAGAATCATTTTTTTCTATTTGCTTTTTTTATTGCTTTTTTTTCTTTTCTATCAGATTTTTTTTTGTTTTTATCTGATTTTCTTAAATCTTTAGCATCTTTTTTTAATTTTTTATTTTTTTTCTTTTGCTTTTTTAATTCTTCTTTATCAATTGGTATTTCATCACTGTACCAGTCTAATCTTGTTGACATACCCATTTTAAAAAATAAGTTTCTTGGAGTGTCTTTAATATTAGTGCCTACACCTATATCAAATTGATAACTTCTGTTTAGTAAAAATGCAAGTCCAAATTTATAATAATTATCTGCGTATATATCATTTTTAATCATTTCGAATTCAAAAAAAGAAGACCACTTAGGGTTTTTAAAATTATGAGTAAGAGTAGTTATGTGATTTAAAATAGGATATTTATCTCCTATTCTATCTAGAGTAATGTTGTTGACTAACACCCATTTTCCTATAAAATGGTTCTGTGTTATTATACTCGCTTTTGGGCTAATTGTATTTTCAGATATTTTCCATTTCGGATTTTTAAAAATACTGAAATCAGCATTTTTTTTAATTTCTGTAAATGGATCGTTGTAGCTATATCCTTGTTTAGGGATGTAATTAACACCAGCGTAAACAGAAATTGCAGGAATAAAATCAACCAGTCTAATATTTCTATTTTTTTTCCAACTTAATAAACTTACACTATGCCATTTTTTATTTTTAAAAGGATCGAAGACCAAGTATTTAAAACCTAATGTTTGTTTATTTAAAAATTTTCTTTCAATCTCATCTTCATTAATAAGTTTATTTATGCTTTTATTTTGATTATATGCTCCGTTAATTATTAATTCTAATTTATTTTTAAAAAATCCATATCGAATAGTATAATTAAGTTGAGACTCATTAATTGTTGATTTTTTTAAATTTTCATGACTTAATTGACTGATTTTTCCTCCCATTTCAAATTGCAGTACGTTTTTACCTACTGCAAAAGCTCCTTGCGATGATCCTGGTCTATTGGAATTGATTGTTTCAGTGTACTGGGAAAATCCTTTAAAACATAATAATAGACATAAGGTAAAAGTGTACATTGATTTCATTGCATGAAAAGATATAAAAATAAATATTATTGAATAACACTAAAATGAATTATTAATTAACCTCATTAATTGTATTTTTACTTAGTTTAAAATTATAAGCATGCTTACTTTTTTATATATTATTTTATTTTTTATCATTTCTTCCTATTTAGTAAGACTGTTAGCTCCTTACTTAATAGCCTTTGTAATAAAAAGATTTCAAAATAAGATGAAAAATAAATTTGAAAATATGAATACTGGTTTTAAAGAGAAAACCCATGATAAACCTAAGGAGAATAAAAAAGAAAAGGTTGGTGAATATGTTGATTTTGAAGAACTAGACTAAATATGTATTTAAAATTTTTAAAAAATATAGCACCTCATTTATTATGCATTATTTTTTTAGCATCACTTTCTTTAGCGTATTTCTACCCAGTATTATCAAATAAAGGCATACAGCAATCTGATATTTCTCAGTTTCTAGGAATGTCAAAACAAATTGTAGATCATAGAGCTGAGTTTAACGAAGAGCCGTTTTGGTTAGATAATGCTTTTTTAGGTATGCCTTCATATCAGGTTAGTGCAATTTATCCATTAGATTTTTTAAGGTTTTTAGATCAGTCAATACGTTTTTTACCTAGACCAGCTGATTATTTATTTCTTTACTTGCTCTCTTTCTATTTACTTATAGTTTCTCTGAATATAAAATATAAATATGCTCTTTTTGGAGCAATAGCTTTTGGTTTTTCAACTTATTTGATAATTATTATTGGAGTTGGTCATAACACCAAAGCTTTAGCTCTTGGTTATATGCCTTTGATAGTTTCTGGGTTTATTATGATTTTAAATAAAAAGCATTTGGAAGGTTTTATAATAACATCACTTTCTTTAGGTCTTCAAATTCATTCCAACCATTATCAAATGACGTATTATACTTTGATAATGTTGATGTTGTTGGTAGCTGTTTATTTCTATAGTGCTCTAAATAAGAATCAATTAAAAACATTTATAAATTCTTTTCTTATTATTATTTCAAGTGTTTTAATTTCTGTTTTAATGAATGCTCCAGGTATTTTATCTACAATTGAATACTCCGAATTCAGTACCAGAAGTGAAAATGAGATAACAATAAATCCAGATGGTTCATTAAAAGAATCCACATCTGGTTTAGATAAAAATTATATTACAGAATATAGTTATGGTGTTTTGGAGAGTATGAATCTTTTCGTTCCCAAATTTATGGGAGGTTCTAGTTCAGAGGGAATTAAAGAGGACTCTAAACTCATGACCTTTATAAGATCTTTAGATCCTCAACAGGGTCAGCAAGTCTATCAATATTCTAAAATGTATTGGGGAGATCAACCTATAGTTGCAGCACCTGCTTATTTGGGAGCTACTGTATTATTTGTTTTTCTACTCGGTCTATTATTAGTTAAGAGTTTAAATATGAGGTGGATAATGATTTCTATAGTAGTTTCTTTGATGCTTTCGTGGGGAAAAAATTTATCTTTTTTAACGGACTTAATGATTGACTATTTCCCTTTTTATGATAAGTTTAGAGCGGTTTCATCAATTCAAATTATACTTGAGTTTTGTATTCCTCTTTTAGCTGTATTTGGTCTTCAAAAGTTTTTCTCAAACACTATCGAAAATTCATTAAAGACAAGGGCACTGTATTTTTCTGGACTAATTCTTGGTTTTATTTCATTAGGCTTGTATTTTTTTGGAGGTAATTTATTTGATTTCAAATCTAATTTTGAAATATTTTCTGACTATCCAGAAATTTTAAATCTTGTTATTGAGGAAAGAAAAATTTTACTCAAAGAAGATAGCTTGAGATCTTTTATATTTATTAGTGTAATATTTTCTATTCTTTTTATATACTCAAAACAATTTATTAAAAAGAATTTAGCCATCTATTCAATAATTGCTTTAGTAATTATTGATTTATGGCAAATAGACAAGAAGTATGTTAATGCTGATCAATTTGTAAGTCACTCAACAGTAAATTCTCCATTTATAAAAACTACAGCTGATAAAGCAATTTTACAAGATAATTCAGATTTTAGAGTTTTTGAACCTGAAAGAGGATTTTCTAATGCTAGAACATCATACTTTCATAAGTCTATTTCCGGATATCATGCTGCAAAGCCTAAAAGGATGCAAAATTTGTATGATTTTTATATTGTAAAAAACAATCTGGATGTATTAAATATGCTCAATGTCAAATACATTATAAGTAACGATCCAGAAAATCCAATTGGTGTTACTAGAAATTCTAATGCTTTAGGAAATGCATGGTTTGTTAAAAAAGCTATAATCGTAGAAAATGACAATCAAGAGTTGCTTAATTTAGTAGAAGTTAATTTACAAACAACTTTAGTTACTCAGGCTAAAGCTCTCAACAATAATAACTTTGTTTTAAACGATTTAAACTCTATAACTCTCAGTTCTAGAAAAGCCAATGAATTGATATACAAGTCTTCAACTAAATCAAATCAATTAGTGGTTTTTTCTGAAGCATTTTATAAAAATGGCTGGCAAGCCTATATTGATGATGCCCCAGTTGATCATCATAGGGTTAACTATTTACTCAGAGGACTAATTGTTCCTACAGGTAATCATGATATAAAATTTCTTTTTAAACCCGATGTAGTTCACACTGGTTCTTATATTTCTTTAATCGCTTATTTAATATTATTACTTATAATTATTAAATTTATTTTAATTAAAAAAAATGTATAAAATTTTTCCAAAAAAAAGGTATGATCATACCCTAAAAATGTTGAAAGAAGTATGTCCTTCTCCATCTGTTATTTATGATTTAGGTGTTGCTAATCCATTTTCTGAAATAATGAAGCAAAATGACTATAAAGTATATAACACCAGCGGAGAAGATTTAGATGAAAACCCAAATATTAAACTACCAAAGGATGTGGATATGGTTACTGGTTTCGAAATACTAGAACATTTGGTTTCACCTTATCCTTTACTTAATAATCTTCAAGTTAAAAGTATATTTTTGACTGTTCCGGTAAACTTATGGTTTGCTAAGGCGTATAAGAGTGAAACTGATCCTTTTGACCGACATTATCATGAATTTGAGCCATGGCAATTTGATATGTTGTTAGAAAAAGCTGGTTGGAAAATAATTAAAAAAGAATTGTGGAAAAATCCATCCTTTAAGTTGGGTATAAGACCTTTGTTACGGAATTTTACCAACAGATATTATGCAGTTTATGCGGAAAGAGATAAATCTGGAAAATGGCCAAATAAAGATAAGTTTACAAATTATTACAGGGGAGTACTAAACCTTTAAGAATATTAGTAATGAAAATTGGAATGATTCTTGACGCTCCTTACCCTACAGATCCAAGGGTAACAAACGAGGCTAATGCATTAATTAAATCTGGTAATGAGATTTTTTTATTTTGTTTGTCTTTTAACAAAACCTTCAAAAAAAATGAAGTTATTAATGGGATTAATGTTGTTAGATTTTATTGTTCCACCCTTACTTACAAGTTATCAGCTTTAGCTTATACCTTTCCGTTTTATAAATGGATAATGTCAAAAAAAATTAAAAATTTTATAAAAGATAATAATATCGATATTTTACATATTCATGATATCCAAATTGCTAGTTCTGTTTTTGAAGCGAATCTTTCTTTTGATTTAGACATAACTCTTGATTTACACGAGAACAGGCCTGAAATAATGAAGTTCTACAAGCATGTAAATAGTTTTTTAGGTAAATTATTTATTTCTCCATCTAAATGGAAAATAGAAGAAGAAAAGTATTGTAAAATGGCTAATTCTATTGTCGTGGTAACTGATTTAGCTAAAAAAGAATTAGTTGAAAGGACTAATATTAATGAAGATAGGGTAGTGGTATTTTCAAACTCTGTATCAAAAAGTTTTTATTCTGATTTTAAGTTAGATAAAAATATTATTAAAAAATATTCTGATTCATTTGTTTTGCTTTATTTAGGAAACACTTCTAAAAGAAGAGGGTTAGAGACCGTTTTGAAATCAATCCCTCAAATTATAAAATCTATTCCTAATTTTAAGTTAGTAATTGTTGGCTCAAGCTCTTATGATGATGAACTTATTAAAGTATCTAATTATTTTAATATTTCTAAATATGTAGATTTTGAGGGATGGAAAAATGAAACATTATTTCCTTCATATATAAAAGCTGCTCAATTAGGGATCTCTCCTCTGCATTCTAATTTGCATCATGACACAACCTATGCTAATAAGCTTTTTCAATACATGTCTTTAGGTTGTCCTATCATCTGTAGTGATGTAAAGGCTCAGAAAGCTTTGCTGGAGAATTATGATGTTGGTATGTTATTTGAGTCTGGAAACTCAGCAGATTTAACTAAAAAGCTTTTTAAACTATATTTAAATGAAGATTTAAGGATGAAACTAAGTGAAAATTGTATTTATGCCATTAAAAACCATCTTAATAATAATATAATATCAAAAGATTTAGTTAAACACTATGGTTAATAATAAACTGCTTATTATTTCATATTACTGGCCTCCATCTGGCGGTTCAGGGGTTCAACGTTGGCTTAATTTTTCAAATAAGTTAGTTAAAATGGGGTGGGACATCACTGTTTTTACTGCAGAAAATGCTAATTATCCAATTCTTGATAAGAATCTAGAATATACTATAGATAAATCTGTAAAAGTATTTAGAATTCCAATTTTTGAGCCTGTAGGTTTTTTTAAAAAAAATAATACTGACAACATTAAATCATCAAGTTTTTTTAGTAAAATTATTTTATGGTTTAGAGCTAATTTGCTTTTTCCTGACTCAAGAATGTTTTGGATTAAGAAAGTCAGCAGTGAAGGAATTAAATATGTAAGAGAAAATAATATTGATTGTTTAATAACATCTGCTCCTCCGTTTAGCACTCATATAATTGGATTAAATATTAAAAAAGAAACAAATGTAAAGTGGGTTTCAGATTTTAGAGATCCTTGGTCAGATTTTTTTCAATTCAAATTTTTTCCTATGTCTTCGTTTATTAAAAATAAACATCTAAAATTTGAAAGTAAATGTTTGAATTTTTCCGATACAGTGATAACTACATCCCCTTCGTTAACAGAAAAATATTCTTTAAAAAATTCAAATTCATTTACTATAACAAATGGTTTTAATGACACTATTATAAATAATGAAACTAATAAGTTTTTAATTATGTATTCAGGTGTTATGAAGTCTATTCAAAATCCTGTAAATTTTTGGAAAGTATTGAGTGAAATTTGTAAAGAAAATCATGATTTTTCTAGAGATTTAGTAGTTAGATTTATAGGAGATTTTGATACAGACATTTTAAATAGTAATGACATTAAGTTAATTGAATCAAAAATTAAATTTGAGAATTACCTTGATAAATCAGAATTAGATATTGAGATGTCAAAAGCTCGAGTCTTAATATTAAGTAGTGTTAATTTAGATTCAGTGGATAATATTATTCCAGGGAAACTTTTTTATTATTTTTCTTTTAATCGTCCTATAATTGCATTTTCAAAATTAAATAGTGATGTTTCAGATATAATTAGTAAGACAAATACCGGTAGAGTTTTTGATTACTCAAATGAAATTGATTTAAAAAACTATATTCTAGAACTTTATTCAAATTACAAATCAAAAAAGAATAGCTTTAACCCTATAGGTTTATCATCATTTACTTATAATAATTTATCTAAAAATTTAAATGATCTGTTAAAGAAAACAATAAAATAATGGGGATAGTAATCAAACAAACTTCAAAGAATATATTTACTATTTCTATTGCTTTATTAATAGGAGGGTTAAATACTCTTTATTTTTATCCAGAATTTTTAAAGGATGAGTATTATGGTTTAGTTGTTTTTTTACTAGCTACATCAAACCTTCTTCAGCCATTAATGTCTCTTGGAGCACAGCATACTATTATAAAATTTTATAGTTCATTTAAAGATAAAGTCTCTAAAGACGCTTTTCTTTCAAGTATTATTTTTATTCCATTAATTATTATTATCCCTATTACTTTTTTTGTAGTTAAGGCACATGACTTAATAGGGGAGTTCTTATCAGTTCAAAATCCTATTATTGAATCTTATGTTTGGGTAATTTTCTTAGTTTCATTTGCTACATCTTATTTTGAAGTGTTTTATGCTTGGTCTAGAGTTCATTTAAAATCTGTTTTTGGAAATATTTTAAAAGAAATATATCCAAGAGTTTCTGTAATGATTTTATTACTGTTAGTCTCATTTGATTTTTTAACTAAGGAGGGTTTTGTATGGTGGTTAACCGGGCTTTATTATTTAAGGCTAATTATAATGATAGTCTATTCTTTTTCAATATATGTTCCTAAGTTTTCATTTAAACTTCCTCAAAATTTTAAAGAGATTTTGTCTTATTCAATATATATATTATTAGCAGGTTCAGCAGCTAGCCTATTAATAGATATTGATAAATATATGATTCCTCAAAAAGAAGCTATTAGTCAAACAGCATATTATGCGGTTGCAGTGTTTATAGCAACAGTTGTTGAAATACCTGGAAGAGCTATGTTTCAAATTTTAAATCCTATGGTTGCTAAGGCGATAAATAATAACGATTTCCAAGAGTTAAATAATCTTTACCAAAAGAGCTCTTCCAATCTACTTATTGTTTCTGGATTCTTTTTTTTACTTATAAACTTGAATATTTCTTCATTTTATCTTTTAATGAATAATGAGCTTTATTCTGATGCTATACTTGTCGTTCTAATGATTTCTTTAGCAAAACTTATTCAAATGAGTTTTGGTTGTGGCCCTGCTATTTTAGCTACTTCAAGTTTTTATAAAATCACTTTACCATTTTCAATTGCTATGGCAATTTCAGTTTATTTCTTAAATGATGTTTTAATCGATCTTTATGGAATTAATGGAGCGGCAATTTCTACTCTAATAGTTCTTTCAGTTTTCACTTTTTTAAAAGTATTATTTATTAAACATAAATTAAAAATTAATCCATATAATTTCAACTCAATTAAAATAATCTTAATTGTTATGTTGATGTATTTGTCTATTAGTTATGTGGGGTTTATGCATTCTGCTTTTATAGATATAGTATTAAGAAGTGTAATAGTTTCAATAATATATATAGGTTTAGTTTATTATCTAAACCTTTCTACAGCTATAAATAATATTATAAAATCTCTATTTAAGCGCTAGTTTTGTTCTTAAGATATTTAGATAACCTTGATTTCTTGTTTTTTATTAGTTCTTGCGGTGTTCCTTGAAAGATTAGATCACCTCCTTTAGAACCACCATCTAAACCCAAGTCTATTATGTGATCTGCACATTTGATAAGGTCAGTGTTGTGTTCTACAACTATAATAGAGTGGCCATTTTCCAAAAGAGAGTTAAAAGAGTTTAAAAGTTTTTTAATGTCGTGAAAATGAAGTCCTGTTGTTGGCTCGTCAAAAATGAATAATGTTTTTTTTCTGTTATTTCCTTTTAATAGAAAAGTTGCCAGCTTAATTCTTTGCGCTTCTCCACCAGATAGTGATGAGGATGATTGACCTAACTGAATATATCCCATTCCAACATCTTGTAAAGGCTGAAGTTTATTAGCTATTTTATTTTGATTAGTTAAATTAAAAAACTCTATACTTTGATCTACAGTCATCTTAAGAATATCATCAATAGTTTTATTTTCAAATTTAACTCTTAATACCTCTTTTTTAAAACGCTTTCCTTTACAATATTCACAAACTAAATTTACATCAGCCATAAATTGCATTTCAATCTTAACACTACCTTCTCCTTTACATATTTCACAACGTCCTCCGTCAACATTAAATGAAAAATGTTTTGGTTTATAGTTGTTAACTTTTGAAAGTTTTTGCGAAGCAAACAAGTTCCTTATATCGTCATATACTTTAAGATAGGTTACGGGATTTGATCTAGAAGATAAGCCGATAGGTTTTTGATCAATAAATTCAATTTCATCAATGTGATCTAAATCTCCGGAAATACCGTCAAATTGGCCAGGCTTACTTTTGAATATTCCTTTTTCTTTTAATAAAGCAGGATATAATATTTTTTTTACTAATGTAGTTTTTCCACTTCCTGATACTCCTGTTACAGCAATAAGATTATTAAGAGGAAAATCAACAGAAATATTTTTTAAATTATTCTCTCTAGCTCCTTTAATAGTAATTTTTTTAGAAGAATATCTAATTTTTTCAGGAGCTATGATTGCTTCAGTTTTATTTAAATATTTTGAAGTTAAACTTTCTGATTTTAAGATTTCTTTAATTGTCCCTTGAGCAACTACTAACCCTCCATTTGATCCGGCTTCAGGTCCGATATCAATAATCTGATCAGCAGCCCTCATTATATCTTCATCATGTTCGACTACCAACACGGTGTTACCAATATTTTTTAAGTCAATAAGAATATTTATTAACCTTTCTGTGTCCTTTGGGTGTAATCCAACACTAGGCTCATCTAACACATATAGAGAACTAACTAGTGAACTGCCAAGAGAATTAGCTAGGTTTATTCTTTGTGATTCACCTCCAGATAAAGTTCCAGATCTTCTATTTACGGTAAGATAACCTAATCCGACATTACAGATAAAACTTAATCTATTTTGTATTTCTTTTAAAATTCTATTTGCTATTTTTTCTTCGTAAGAGTCCAGTTTTAATTTTAACATGAATTCTGATAAATTCTCTATGGGCATTTCAACTAAATCTGTGATTGATTTACCATTTATTTTCACATAAGAAGCTTCTTGTTTAAGTCTATTCCCATTACAGTCTTTGCAAATTGTTTTTCCTCTATATCTTGAGAGCATTACCCTGTTTTGAATCTTATAAATTTTATCTTCTAGTTTTTTAAAAAAGAAATTTATCCCTTTAAAATAAGAATTACCTGTCCATAACAGTTCTTTTTGTTCCTGAGTAAGTTTAAAATAGGGTTTGTGAATAGGAAAATCAAAGTCTATTGAGCATTTTATGAGTTCATTTTTATATTTTTTTAATTTTTCTCCTCTCCACGGAGCTATAGCATTTTCATATACTGACAAACCTGTGTTTGGAATAACTAGTTCAGGATCAATTCCAACAATATCACCATATCCTCCACAGCTAGAGCAAGCTCCTAATGGATTATTAAAGCTGAATAAGTGTTGAGAGGGTTCAATGAATTTAATTCCATCTTGTTCAAATCTATTATTAAAATTATATTTGACATCAGACGTTATGTTTTGGATTGTAATGTTTCCTTTACCCTCATAAAATGCTAATTCTAAAGAGTCAGACAATCTATTTAAGTAATCTTGATTATCATCATAAATTGATCTGTCTATCACTAAATTAAATTTCTTTTTTTTTAATTTACTTAAACCTTCAATTCTTAATATTTTATTATCAAGTTCAATTCTAGAAAACCCTTGTTTTTGAAGAAGTTCGAGAGTTTCTTTACTGTTCTTTAAGTTTGTCAATTCTTTATGAGAAAGCAAGAGGAATTTATCTCCAGAGTTAAATGTTTTAATACATTTAAGTACAGTTTTAATTGAATCTTTTTTTACTTGAGTATTAGAAATAGGAGAGAAGGTTTTTCCAATTCTAGCATAAAGTAATTTTAAGTAATCATATACTTCCGAAGTTGTTCCAACAGTTGATCTTGGATTTGAATTATTCACTTTTTGCTCGATAGCTATTGCAGGAGAAATACCAATTATTTTATCAACTTTTGGTTTATTAAGTTTTCCTAGAAATTGCCTAGCATATGATGAAAGACTTTCTATGTATCTTCTTTGTCCTTCTGCATATAAAGTATCAAAGGCTAAGCTAGACTTGCCTGAGCCAGATAAACCAGTTATTACTATAAGTTTATTTTTTGGTATATCAAGATCAATATTTTTAAGATTATGCATTTTAGCACCTCTTATTTTAATATACCTAGAATCTAATTTTATGTCTTTCAAAATGTTTAAAAATCAATCTATAAATATATGATTTAAATGATTTTTATTATCGAAAAATCGTAAACAATTTTTTATTTAAAATCATTTTACTAAATTTGATATTATCATTAAATATTAGCCTATACCTGAACCCTACTTAATTATTTCGAAATAAATTGAAATTATTTTTTAATTTAAAATTAGGCTATGGTAAATTATGTCAATGATTCTGTTCTACTTGACAGATACAAATCAGGTAATACTTGTTCTTTTGAAACTCTTTTTTTACGTCATAAACAAAGAATATTTAACTACATTAATTCTAAGGTTTTAGATTCTGATATTTCCAATGATATTTTACAAGAAACCTTCATTAAAGTATTTAGCTTAGTTAGGCTTGGTAAATACAACGAACAAGGAAGATTCCTTCCATGGATACTTAGAATTTCTCATAATTTAGTAATGGATCATTTCAGAAATGTAAAAAGGTCGAAATTAAATTACAATAGCAATATGAATCAGGTTTTCTCTAAATTAAGTTCAGAAAATTTAATTATTGAAAATAATATTATTTCTGACAAAACCTTATCAAAAGTTCTTTTTGAAATGATTGATCAACTGCCGGAAGCTCAAAAGGAAATAGTTAAACTTAGGTTTTATGAAAATCTTACTTTTAAAGAAATTGCTGAAAAAAATAATATATCAATTAACACCGCACTAGGAAGAATAAGATATTCAATTAATAATTTAAGAAAAAAAATGAACGAGTCTAATATGAAAAATGAACTTAAAGAATTGAGTTATCTGTAAAAGGATCAAAGATTAACTTGTTTAACAATGATTTTCTTCCAATTTTTCGTGTAATCAAATCTGTTTTTATACTCCAACCTCTGGCTGGCGAATACTGTCTTCCATACCAAATTATTTGTAAATGAAGTTTATTCCATAATTTTTTTGGAAAAATTCTTTTTGCATCTTTTTCAGTTACTTTAACATTTTTACCAGATGTCATTCCCCAACGATACATTAACCTATGTATGTGAGTGTCTACAGGAAATGTCGGTATTCCAAATGCTTGAGCCATTACAACACTAGCTGTTTTATGCCCAACTGCTGGTAAAGCCTCGAGATCTTCAAAATTATCAGGAACTTTACCATTATGTTTGTCTATCAATATTTTTGAAAGTCCATGAATTCCTTTGGATTTCATAGGTGACAAACCTACTGGTCTAATGATACTTCTTATTTCTTCAACAGTTAGTTTAATCATGTCAATTGGATTATCTGCTTTAGCGAACAAAATAGGTGTTATTTTATTTACACCTACATCTGTGCTCTGTGCGGATAACAATACTGCAATTAATAAAGTATAAGAATCTTTATGGTCTAAAGGGATCGGTACTTCTGGAAAGAGTAATTCTAAAGTGTCTATTATATAATTTATTTTCTCGGTTTTTTTCATAAATATTTTATAAATTTACTACAAAATAAATCAATTAGTTATGTTAAAAGTTGGAGATAAATTGCCTGTTTTTTCTTGTTACGATGATAAAGAAAATATGATTAATCAAGATCATTTTAAAAATAAAAAAACTATTTTATTTTTTTATCCTAGGGCAAACACACCAGGTTGTACAGCTCAAGCTTGTAATTTATCTGAAAATTATTCCAAATTAACAGATGCTGGATATTCTATTTTTGGTGTTAGTGCAGATAAAGTTAAACAACAATCTTCTTTTTCAAATAAATTTGGTTTCCCTTATCCTTTACTAGCTGATACAGAAAAAATACTGATAAATGGTTTTGGTGTATGGGGATCTAAAAAATTTCAAGGTAAAAATTATGAGGGGATAATAAGAACTACTTTTATAATTAATGAAGAATGTGAAATTGTTAAAGTTATAGATAAAGTAAAAACTAAAGATCACACTAATCAGATTCTAGATTAACTGCTTCTATATCCGAATAGTTTTTTTTCTTTAATTAACTTAGTTACAGCATCTGGAATTGAATTTTCCCAACCTTTCTCATTTTTTTCTATCATAGACAATACTTTTTCAGAGTATATATCAAGAAGGTCTTCATTAAAAGAAAATATATCAATTATTTTATTATTGTATTTGAAAAATTTATAAAGATTTTTCATTCTAGGAGCCACTTGTAAATTGTTACTGTTTACGATTCTTCCGTCGTTAGTATCTTTGATTGGGTATAAAAATATCTTAAGGTTTTTAAAAAATAACTTACCAAATGCTTCAAGAATTCCCCCGCTTAAATGATTGTAGTATTTTTCATCAAAAATTTCAACAAGATTATTTACACCCATAGTAAGTACAATTTTTTCCTGAGTATAGTTAGAGAAATATTCTGCTAGTCTATAGTATTCTTTGAAATTAGTTATCATAACAGTTTGACCTAAAGAACATAGCAGAGTAGCACGATGAATAAAGTCTAATTCATTTATATCTCCATTAGATGCTCTTAAGTTGGATAGTGTTATTTCAAATACTGTTAAATTCTCTTGTTCTTCATAACCCTCTTGATGTGAAATTATTTCAACAGATTTATCAATCATGTCTTCATTTACCTTTGTTACAGGTCTAAATCTTCCTCTTATAGCTAATATATTTTTTTTGTATAAAACTCGAGCTGGGAGGATGTTATTTCCATCTGGACCAAACATTACTGCTTCAGTCATCCCATTTTTAATAAGTTCCATACTCATTACTCTGTTGTCTACATTTGAAAATAATGGTCCAGAAAAATTAATTGTATCGATTTCGATGGCATCTGCATCTATATGATCGTAAAGGTATTTAAGTAGTTTTCTAGGCTCATCGTACTTATAGTAAGCCCCATATATCAAATTTAGTCCCATTAATCCTAAAGCTTCTTGCTGAGCTTTAGCTTCAAAATTGTGAAACCTTACATGAATATGTATCTCACTGAAGTCATCTTTTGGATCAGTTTGAAATTTGATACCCATCCATCCATGTCCTTTATATTGTTTTGCGAAGTCAATAGTCGCAACAGTGTTGGCATAAGTGAAAAACATTTTATCTGGATGATTCTCTCTATCCATTCTTGTTTCAAGTAGATTAACTTCATGACTTAACATTTTTTTTAATCTAGATTCAGAAACATATCTATTGTCTGGCTCTTCTCCGTATATAGCATCACTAAAAGCCTTATCGTACGCACTCATTGTTTTAGCAATAGTTCCAGAAGCTCCTCCAGATCTAAAAAAATGACGGGCAACTTCTTGACCAGCTCCTATTTCAGCAAATGTTCCGTAAATATGTCTGTTTAAATTAATTCTTAAAGCCTTAGCCTTGACAGAGGGGATGTTTTCGAATGGTTGGTCTCCTTTTAGAGAAATTGACATTATGTTATAATAATATGTTAGCTAAGTTAAAAAGTTTATCAATTAAAAAATATATTTTTGTAGATAATTATTAAAAATTGAAAATTACTTTTTTAGGTACAGGTACATCAACAGGGATTCCAATTATTGGAAGTAAACACCCCGTATGTTTGAGTAAAGATTATAAAGATAAACGTCTTAGGTCATCTGTTTTGATAGAATGGGGTGATTTTAAGTATGTTATAGATACTGGACCAGATTTTAGACAACAGATGTTAAATATTAATTGCGACAGAATTGATGGTATTTTATATACTCATGAACATGCTGATCATACTGCTGGTATTGATGATATTAGACCGTTTTGTTATAGAAACGGAGAGATGCCTATTTACGCTCATCAAAGAGTATTAGAAAATTTATCAGTTAGATTTAATTATATATTTAAAAAAGAAAATAGATACCCAGGTTCCCCATCAGTTAAAGCCATAACTATATTTGAAAACGTAGCTTTTAAGTTATCGGGCTTAGAAGTTAATCCTGTTAGTTATTTACATGGTGATTTACAAGTATTTGGGTATCGTTTTAAAAACTTTGCTTATTTAACAGATTTAAAAACTATATCTGATCTTGAAATTAGTAAACTTAAAAACCTGGATATCCTAGTTTTAAATACAATTCGAATAGAGCCACATTTTTCTCATTTAAATCTTGAAGAAGCTTTAATTTTAATTGATAGAATTAAAGCCAAAAAAACTTATTTAACTCACATAAGTCATAATCTAGGTTTTCATAAAGAGGTTGAAAAACAGTTACCTAAAGATGTTCACCTTTCATACGATGGTTTAGAACTTTTTTTAATCTAACCTTTTTTTTAACCAACTAAGCATAGAGTTCATGTTTTCAGTTGAGACACCATGACCAATAGGGAATTCTTCAAAAACATAATCTAAATTATTTTCATCTAAAAGTATTAAGCTTTGTTTAGATAATTTGAACGGCAATACTTCATCTAAAGTTCCGTGAGATATATAAAAAGAAAGATTTTTAAATGAATTTTGTGAAAGATTTATAATATCTGGATCTACTGCACCGCTTAAGGATATAATATTTTTAACCTTTTCTGGATAGGTTAGGGCAATGGCATTAATTAGTATTGAACCTTGGCTAAATCCCATTAATGTTACATTGTTTTTGTCAGCATTAAAAACATCAATGCATTTGTCAATACAATCAGCAACTTCATCTCTTGACTTTATAGCTTTTTCAACATCATAAATTTTATTACCATTACTATCTATGGAAATATTATACCAAGCATATCCAATTCCTTGAATATCAATATTTCCTCTTATAGAGACAACAGTCAATTCCTTAGGAAGTGCTCGGGAAAAAGAAAATAAATCTTTTTCATTACTTCCATATCCATGAACCATAATAAGAATAGGAGAAGGTGTATCAATTAAACTAGATTTTTTATGTAAGTAAAAAAAAGGAAGTTTACTCATTAATTACATGTTTTTGCTTAACTATAACGCCTAGCGGAATACCCGACATTTTCATTCCTAAAAAAGCACTGTTTTTAGATTTGGAAAGGATATTAGATTTTGAGAAAGTGTAATTAGAATCTATAGTAAATAAAGTTAGATCAGCTTCTGAACCTTCTTCAATTGTATTATTTTTAATATTAAATCTATTTTTACCACTTGTAAGAATACTAATGGTTTCGCTCAAGTTAAAAATTGTTAATAAAGCTCCAAAAAACGATTCTAATCCTATTGTTCCACTAATAGCGTTATCTATATCAGTTTTTTTATTTTCAATATCTATTGGATTATGATCACTTGTTACCATATCTATTACCCCCTTTTTTACTCCATTAATTAAAGCTAGCCTGTCTTTTTCAGTTCTTAGGGGAGGGGACACTTTAAATCTTGTGTCAAAATCTTTTAATTTCTCTTCATTAAAAATTAAATTATGAATAGCAACACTGCATGTTACGTCTAATCCATTTGATTTAGCTTTTTTAATTAAGTCAACAGATTCTTTTGTTGAAATAGTAGGGATGTGAAGTTTTCCTCCAGTATATTCTAATATTTTTAAATCTCTACTAATTTGAATCTCTTCTGAAAGGTTTGGAATTCCATTAATTCCATATTTGGTACTCACCAATCCCTCGTTCATAACACCATTGTTTGAAATTAAATCATCTTGTCCAAATGACATTATAACTGAATCAAAAGTTTGAGAATAAAGTAAAGCTGTTTTTAATAAATTTGGATTTTTTATAGATTTTTTAAAATCATAAAAGGCAACAGCACCACTTTTTTTCATATCTCTAAGTTCAGCTAGTTCTGTAGATTTACTAGAAATAGAAAGGGCACCGATAGGGTGAATGTTTGTTACCAAATCCTTTGATTTCATCTTAATAAATGAAACATCTGTTTGACTATCAATTACAGGATTTGTATTAGGGTTTAGAAGGAGATTTGTAAATCCACTTCTTGATGCGACATTTCCACCATTCTCAATAGTTTCTCTCTCTTCATAACCAGGTTCACCAAAAGACACACTACTATCAAACCAACCGCTAGATATATGAAGGTTTTTTATAAAAACCTCTCTTGAGTTTGAGGATTTAATTGACTTTGAAATCTTTTGAATTTTACCTTCAGAAATTAAAATATCTTGCTTAGTACCGTTGTGTTTACTTTCGGCATTTATAACTTTTGCAGATTTAAGAATGATAGACATGCAACCAAGTTATTTAAATAACATTAAAAATAATGCTGGGCAAATATAGTAATTGATTTGAATTATTAAGTAAAACTTTTTAAAATCCTTCAAAAACTCCTAGGCCAAATAGAGCAAAATCATACTTAACAGGATCAAACTTATCTAACTCTCTTAAGTTTTTATCTAATTCTAAAACCGCTTTGTGATCGTTTTGTTTCCTGTTTAACAAACCAAGTTTTCTGGCAACATTTCCACTGTGTACGTCTAAAGGACATGAAAGTACAGATTTGTTTATTTTATTCCATATCCCAAAATCAACCCCATTATTATCATTTCTCACCATCCATCTTAAAAACATATTAATCCTTTTAGATGCTGACCCTTTATTAGGATCACTTATATGTTTTGTTGTTCTAATTGGATGATCACTGTTAAAAAATATCTTTTTAAAGTTATGAATTGAACTGTGCATATTTAAACTGTTGTCAGTTAAACAGAACACAGTCTCTAAATCATTGTATTTAGTATATATTTCTTTTAGTCTTTTAATGAAATATCTAAAATCTATTTCATTAAAAGTTCTGTGTATTACATAGAGTTTGTTTATTTCTTTTTCAGTAGAATTTATTACAAATTCATAAGGTGAGTTATCTAAGTTTTCCATCATTATTTTCGCATTTTTAATGATAGTTTTTCTTTGTCCCCATGCAATTGTTGATGTTAGAAATGCAGCTATTTCTATGTCTTGTTTAAGTTTAAAATCGTGCGGAATTTGAATAGGATCAGACTCAATAAAAACCTTCTGATTATATTGTTCATATTTATTGTCTAAAAATTCTTTTAAATCAAGTTTAGTTAGCCCACTTTCCATCAATTAAATTGAGTTTTCTGTCTGTCATATCAGCTAATTCTTTATTGTGTGTAACTAATATCATAGTAATGTTTAAATCATCCCTTAATTCAAAAAATAATTTGTGTAATTCATCGGCAGATTTCGAATCTAAATTACCACTTGGTTCATCTGCAAATAAGATTTTAGGTTCATTAATTAAAGCTCTTGCTACAGCTACTCTTTGCTGTTCACCACCTGATAACTCGTTAGGATTTTGATTTTTAACATGAGATAAATTAAGAGATTTTAGAAGTTTTTCAGCTCTTTTGATGATTTTAGAATTTGAATCTCCTTTAATCATTCCAGGTAAACATATGTTTTCAATGGCAGAAAATTCCGGTAAAAGCTCGTGAAATTGAAAAATGAAACCAATTTCTGTATTTCTAAAATTTGAAAGTTTATTATCACTTAGTTTAATTATTTCTGTATCATTTAGAATTAAGTTTGGATGATTTTCTAAGTCAGGCTTATCTAATGTGCTTAATATATGCAGTAAAGTGGTTTTTCCAGCTCCAGAAGGTCCAACAATAGAGATTATTTCCCCTTTTTTAACCTCAATACTCACATTGTCCAATACTTTTTTTCCGTTAAATGTTTTAGATATGTTATTTGCTGAAATCATTAAAATTATATTCTACTTTTTTTTCTTTTTAATATATTGTAATCTAAGAAATAATTTATTCTAAGTGAAACTTGATGGTCAATTGGTTTTTCAAATAATTCTTTAGTGCTACTATAATATGAAATTCCAGATAAATTATCTTCATTAAAAATATTATTTCGATACAATAATGTTAGTTTACTTCCAGGTAAAAATTCCCAATTATAGCTTAAGTCTAAATTCCATAAATTAAAACTTTTATTAGGATCATTGTCTTTTACTGATTTATCTGAAAGTATTCTTTCTCCTTTTGAGTTTAACAAGAAAAATGAATCATTATAATTAGCGCTGCTCCAGAACTGTCTAAATTTTAAAACTAGTGATTTATATGAGTTAAAGTTATAGTTTAAGTTCAGGTTGTTTTCCAATACCTTTACATTTCGCTTTCCGAAATAAATATCTTCACCTTCGTTAAATACATAACCTATATCATCAATAGATTTCTCTTTTTTTATTTCATAATCCAAATTAAATCTATCTGATAATCTAAAACCTAAACCTAAATTAAGTTCAATACTATTTTTCTGTTCACTTAAATACTCGTCAACAGCATAGGAATGTTCAATACCAAAACTATATTGTATTTTTTCTCTGCTATCAGATTTATAATTAAACTCAACTTCATATATTGCAGGTTCTTTAATAAAAACATCTTCCTCTCTAGGCTCTTCAAAGTTGTTATATGCAGATGTGTAGTCAAAGCTGAACCTGAATTCATTTAGATTTGGACTCACTAGTTCAGTACCAATCCTCCACCCAGTTGATTTAATTTTTTTTGGATAAAACCTACTTCTTTTACTCATCCATAAGTAGGCTTCTATTTTTTCATACCAACTGGTTGGTTCAAATGTCATGTACTTTACTCTTCCAGAAATTCTTTGATCATTTCTATTATTATAATAACCTAAGTCGTTTTGATAATAATTAGCGTCAACACCATCCCATCCAAAACCATATCTAAAATTACCAGTAAGTTTTAAGAAGTTTATTGAGCCTCTAAAGCCTTTTGTCGTAGAAAAGGTTGGAGAATCACTTTGAAAAACATTTCCTTTGACATTAAACTTTCTTTTATCATCGAATAAATCAAAAACAAAGGCACTGTTGTTAGCGTTTTTAAAATTCCCACTTCTATTTACATTTGAATTTAGAAATGAGAGAGTAGAGTAGTCATTTAATAATTTTTGACTTAACGAGATTATATTATAATTTGTAGTCGAAGCGATTTTTTCAAATCTTATTGCTCCCGTTATTGAATTTTTAACTGAAGCAAATGCATTATCAGTAATTGAATTTATAAATCCAATACTTAGTCCAGAATTAGTAGTCCCCGTTAATTTAATTGAATTTAATAAGTCTGCTTTTCTATCGTAAGAAGATATTTCTTCATTATTATTAAGAATTTCTTCTTCTTCAAAATTTATATCTTCTCCAATTCTTCTGCTGTAAAAGAAATTACCACTTCGATAACCACGATTATCTGCTTTTTTAAACAACTTAGCTCCTTCAGTAAAAAAAGCTCTGTTTTCATCAAACCTTTGTTCAAAAGGACTTAAGTTTAGCTCTTCCTCGTCAAAAGCTACCTGACCAAAATCAGGAATTAAAGTAGCGTCTAAAGTAAAACTATTATTAATCCCATACTTAAGATCCATTCCTGCAGAATACCCAATTAAAGGCTTGCTGTTTTTATTTAAATCTAAAGAGGACTGAGCGTAAGGGTAGAAGAATAACCTTGTTGGTGGAGAGATGTCTTTTATTCCGGATGAAATACCCATTGATTCTGAATAGTTACCATTTTTTTGATCAACAAAATTCCAAGTATAAACTTCTCCAGATTCAGCAATCTTTCGGCCAAAATTAATTCCCCAACTTTGAA
>CAJWFY010000008.1 GCA_913031655.1 uncultured Flavobacteriaceae bacterium | reverse complement strand
TCATTCCCGTTGGAAATACAAGAATATTATTATTCTTAGAGAACCAAACACTCAATAAACCAAATACAACTGCAGTAATCTCTAAAACAATGTCTATGGTTTGGTATTGAGAATATTGTTCAAATAATAAATCAAAAATTTGGTACATAGTTACTTCTATCGGATTTTACAATTTTTATATTCATAATAATGCTTTCTGAATTTAAAAAAGTATTATAAATATTATCATTTAAGAAACTCATTAGTTCTTTAAAGTCTCCGTAAACTTGAGTACTTAAAGGAGTTTCTATAATTTTGAATTCAGATTTACGTAAAGACTTAATAAAATCTTTAATTATTGGCTCATAATCATCTTTAAGGGGAGTTAATGTCAATTCAACCGAAATATCCATATTACTTTATTATGTGAGCAACAGAGCAAATGTATTGTGAAAAATTAAATATTTCTATATTATAGTACTCTATTATTTCTTTTTTATAAATTTTAACTTTTGCTTTATCGAAATCTAAATTAATAGACTCTATCAAAATATTTTCTTTAAAATCAATTCCAGCGTATCCAAAAGCTTTAAAAACTGCTTCCTTAATAGTCCACACTTTAGTTATATTTTCAATTGATAAATTTTTAATCAAATTAATTTCGATTTGGTTTATGAATTTATGAGAAATTTTTAAAATTTTTGATCTAAATTTTTCAATATCAATTCCTGTTTTTTTGTTTGAAATAACAACTGCTGAAAAATCAAAGGAATGAGAGAAAGAAATAAATTTATCTTTCATTTCTGGCTTACCATTATTATTATATTCTAAATCTTTAAAGGATATGTTTTTAAGATTCAACAGCTGAAGATTACTTAAAAATTGTCTCCGGTGAGTACTGTTTTTAAGTTGATTTAATTTTAATGTAATTTTTTTGGAGCTGTTTAAATTTTCTAACAAAGAAATTTCTGACTCTGTTATTTCCCAAACAAGAACAAATGTATCAGGAACAATCTCTAAGTCTTTAAATAACGGCATAGTTCAAGTTATTAAACTATTCTGATATTTAATAAATAATTTTGAATGAATTAATGTGAGAGTTTATGCTTCAAAAGGAACAATAGAGACAAAAGATTTGTCGTCCTTCTTCTTAGTAAATTTAACAATACCGTCTACTCTAGCATGTAAAGTATGATCTTTACTAACATAAACATTTTCACCTGGTTTGTGAGGAGTTCCTCTTTGACGTAAAATGATATTTCCAGCCATAGCAGCTTGACCACCAAAAATTTTAACTCCTAATCTTTTCGATTCTGATTCTCTACCATTTTTTGAACTACCTACCCCTTTTTTATGCGCCATTTTGTAAAAATTTAATTAAGCTTTTTTAACTGATTTTGTTGCAATTGCCTTTTTAGCAACCGCTTTTTTAGCAACTGCCTTTTTTGCAACTGCTTTTTTTGCAACTGCCTTTTTTGCAGGAGCTTTTACAACTTTAGAATCTACAGCTTTCGTTTTAGTTTCAGAAACTTCTGCGACATCTTTTACTTTAGCTTTAGTCTTTTTTGCGTTTTCAAGAATACTCTCAATCATGATTTCAGTCAAAAATTGACGATGACCATTTTTTACTTTATATCCTTTTCTTCTTTTTTTCTTAAATACAATCACTTTGTCGTCTTTCAAGTGCTTTAAAATTTTAGCCTCTACACATGCTCCCTTTACTGAAGGATCTCCAAGAGCTATTTTACCAGCATTATCTAACAATAATATATTATCAAAAGTAACCTTTGAACCTTCTTTACCTTCAAGTCTGTTTACAAAGACTTTTTGATCTTTTACAACTTTAAATTGTTGACCGGCTATTTCTACTATTGCGTACATAATTTATTTTTTTTAATCAAAAACGTGTGCAAATATACAAGGATTGAACTCATAACCCAATAATATTATAAATATTAGTACAAGTATTTTAATAAAAATCAAATAATTGTATTAAAATTGAATAAACTTTAACTGTAAAATATAATTTATAGATTTGCTAATCAATTTTTTTTTATGAAAAACTTAATTTTTTTATCATTTGTAAGTATCCTTTATTTTAACATTTCGTTTTCACAATCTGTTGAATTTGAAGAGTATAAATTAAATAACGGATTAAATATCATACTGCACAAGGACAATTCTGCTCCAGTAATAAATACTACACTAATGTTTCATGTTGGAGCAAAAAATGAAGAATCAGACAAGACTGGTTTCGCTCACTTTTTTGAACACCTTCTTGGGAAAGAAACTAAAAATATGAAAAGTGGAGAGTGGTATAAAATACTTTCCTCAAACGGAGGGAATGGTAATGCAGCTACTAGTGTGGATTTAACTTACTATTATGCAACCATGCCTTCAAATAGCTTAAAACTGGGTTTATGGAGGTATTCTGAAATCATGCTACACCCAATAATTGATCAAGAAGGAATCGATATTCAAAGAGAAGCTGTCAAGCAAGAGAAAAGTATTAGAGATAACCAACCATACAGCCGTTTTTATGAAGCATTAAAATCTAATTTATTTAAAAAACATAGTTATAAAAACCCATTAATTGGAGTTCCTGAACATTTAGATAATGCAGTTTTACAAGACTTTTTAGATTTTAGATCAAATTTTTATATGCCCAGTAATGCGGTTTTTGTTGTAGCTGGTGATATTGATATCGAAAAAACAAAGAGTTTGATATCAGAATATTTTAGTGAAATACCTGCAGCTCCAAAAAATAAGAGGATAGTGATTTTAGAAGAACCCATAACAAATGAAATTCGAGCTAAAGAATACGATCCAAATATTCAAATTCCAGCAGTTATAATAGGTTTTAGAACTCCATCAATGAAATCAAGAGAGGCAAGGGTTTTAGATTTAATATCAACATATTTAAGCGATGGTCCAAGTTCAAAACTATATAAAAGAATGGTTGATAAAAACAAAACTGCTTTACAAGTTCAAGCATATAATATTGGACACGAGGATTACAGTATGTATGCCATTCTTTCTCTTCCTTTAGGCGAAACTTCTTTAGAAGAATTAACCAAAGAAATAGAAGAGGAAATAACTAAAATTCAAGAAAATCTTATTTCTGAAAATGATTATAAAAAGCTTCAAAATAAATTTGAAAACAACTTCGTTAACTCAAATTCATCTGTTTCTGGAATAGGAGTATCCCTAGCGCAATATTTTACTTTATATGGAGACACTAATTTAATAAATTCAGAAATTGACATCTATCGTTCAATCACAAGAGAAGAAATAAAAAAAACAGCAAAAAAATACTTGAATACTAATCAGAGATTGATATTAGAATATCTTCCAGAAAATGAAAAAAAATAAAATCATGAAAAAAATATTATTAAACTTAGTTTTTTTAACGTTTTATATTACGTTAACAGCTCAAGTAGACAGGTCTATTCCAGATGCAGATCCTGCTCCTCAAATAAATTTTGAAGATCCAATATCATTTGAAATGAAAAACGGAATGAAAGTTATGTTCATAGAAAACCACAAACTTCCTAGAGCATCCGTTAATTTATTAATAGATAATCCGCCAATTATTGAAGGAGAATTAAATGGTGTAGGGTATATAACAGGTGGAATAATGGGTAAAGGAAACAGTTTTCAAAACAAAGACAGTTTAAATGAAGAAGTTGATTTTATGGGCGCTAGAATGAATTTTTCTTCCCAGGGTGGATCTGCCAGCTCTCTTTCTAGATATTTTGAAAGAGTCCTCACTATGTTTTCTCAAGGCGCACTTTTTCCTGATTTTTCTAAAGAAGAGTTCAATCAAGAAAAAAACATTTTTTTAGATAATATAAAAAATGATGAAAAAAATACAGTTTCAATAGCAAGAAGAGTAGAGAACGTTTTAGCTTATGGCGTCGATCATCCTTATGGAGAATTTATAACAAAAGAATCCATGGAGAAAATTGAATTAAAAGATGCCATAAAATTTTATGATGATTATTTTAAACCCAATAATGCATATTTGGTAATTATTGGAGATATCGATGTTAAAAAAACTAAAAAACTAGTAAAAAAACTTTTTGGAAAATGGAAAAAGGGGAAAGATCTTGATGAAAAATTTTTAGAAGGATCAGCAAATGAGATTAAAGAACCAGCTCAACAACAAGAACTAACCATCAATCTAATTGATATGCCAAATTCGGCAAATTCTGAAATAACATTTCAAAATCTTGTTGATTTGAAAATGATAGATGAAGATTATTATAGTGCATTAATTGCAAACAGAATTTTTGGAGCTGGACCTGAATCTAGGTTATTTAACAATATTCGAGAAGATAAAGGCTACGCTTATGGTGCATACTCCTCAATTGGAGATGATAAATATAGTAAAGCTAAATTTAGAGCTTCTACTTCAACAAGATCACAAGTAACTGATAGTGCTTTAGTAGAAATAATTAAAGAAATTAATAAAATTCATAAAATTCCTGTCTCAGCTGAAGAGCTAAAAAATGCAAAAGCAAAATATTTAGGGGAATTTGTTTTAGCTATGGAAAGACCCTCTACAATTGCTAATTATGCCATAAACATTGAAAGCAATGATCTTGAATCAGATTACTATAAAAAGTTTCTGGCAAATATTAATGCAGTAACGGCGAAAGATGTTCAGGAAGCAGCAAACAAATATTTTTCATTAAAAAATGCTCAATTAGTTGTAACAGGAAAAGGATCTGAAATTATAGATAATCTTGAAAAAGTAAGTTTTGAAAATAAAATAATACCTATTTCATACTTTGATAAGTATGGAAATTCCATTGAAAAGCCCATTTTCAATAAGGAAATTAGCAGTGAAGTTAATGTGAAATCAATTTTCCTTAACTACGTGAATGCCATTGGAGGAGCTGATGTTTTAAATAAGGTTAAAAGCATTTCCACTAGCGCCAGTGTTAAAATTCCAAATGCTCCTTTTTCTCCTAAGGCAGAAATCAAACAAAAGCATCCTAATTTAAATTCATTAGTCATGTCTGTTGAAAGCATGGGTACTTTAATGTCTCAAAAATTTGATGGAGAAAATGGATATACTGAACAAATGGGACAAAAGATTCCTTTTGAAAAAGATCAAATTAACTCAGAAAAAGAAAAATTAGGACTTTTTGAGGAGATTTATCTTGACCCTAATAAAATGGAAATAATTAGCTTAAATAAAGTTGAAGGAAAAGATCTTTATAAGATAAAAATAAATGAGAAAACATATAGATACTATGATGCGAAAAGTTATTTATTAATTATGAAAGAAGAAACTTCTAGTCAAGCAGGCAATGAAATAAAATCAATAACAAAATACTCAAATTATAAGCAGATTGAAGGGGTTTTACTTCCACATAAAAGAGAAATAGTATCTGGTCCTCAAACTATTGTTTTTGAAATTACATCTATAAAACTTAACGAAGAGATAGATGACAGTTTTTTTAAGTAGTTTTTGTTTTACGATTAGCTAAATAAACCCCAACTAAAATTACAGCTGTAGCTAATAGTTGTCGGTTATTTATAGATTCACCATCCAAATACCCCCACATTATTGCAACAATTGGAAGTGTGTAGGTTACAGATGAAGCAAAAACTGGTGAAGCTATCTGAATAAACTTATTAAACAATACTTTAGCAAATGCACTTCCAAATATTGATAAAATTAAAATATAAAAAAGAGAGTTTTTAACTTCTGTATTCTCCGTAAAATCAATACTTAAAAACCCTGAGTTGAAAAAAATAATTAAAGCCACAGGAAGAATACAAAGAAAATTACCTAGAGCGATTGACATTGCAGGCACTTCTTGCAAATGAACTTTCAAAAGATTTACAGACGTGGCGTAACATATTGAAGCCACCACAATAAAAGCAACAAATAATAAGTTTTGATCAGGATTAATTGTTGAACCTTCATAAATAAGAAAGAAAGATCCTATTAGTCCAATTACAACGCCTAATATTTGTTTTGGATAAACAATAAATTTAAAGAACCCTAATCCAATTAAAAGTGTTGCTAATGGAGTTAATGAATTTAAAATTGCGGCTACGCCACTATTAATTTCAGTCTGAGCAAAAGCAAATAAGAAAGATGGAAAAAAAGAACCTATATAACCTGTTATAAAAATCCATTTCCATTTATTTTTAGGGATTTTTTTTAAAGATGAAAATCCAACAACAGATAATATTAAAGTTGTAAAGATAACTCTCAAACTGCCTAATTGAAAAGGAGTTAAACCTATCAAGGTTTTTTTTATTAGAATGTAAGAGCTCCCCCAAACAAGAGATAGAACGGCTAAATAAAGCCACTTTTTGTTGTTATTGGACATTAAAAAATATTAATTCCATTTAAAAGTTTGAATGATTTTTCGAATGTCATTATTCATGTATTTAATTGATGGTAGTAGAGAATCGTAATTAGGTTTAGAATCAAAATAAAGTGAACCACTTATATAGTTTGAAATTGAATCTGTAATGTAAAATTGAGTGTTAGATGGAGTATTCCCAATAAAAGTAAAATATTTAGCATATACTTTTCTACTTACATCATTAAATTCACTAGATCTTATAACATTAGATTTTAAAGAATTCTCTGCCACTCTATCTTTAAAATCAAGATTAACTAATTCTAAATTATTATCAATTTTAATATTAGTTAAAAAAAGTTTAGAATTCAATAATTTATATTTTATAATTGAGTTACATTTTTTGTCAAATTTTATTTCAGATAGTTCGTTTATTTGAAAACTATAATTGCATATTTTCTTTTCATTATTATAAGAAAGAATATAATTTGGGGAAGGAAATTGATGAGCAAAAAACGCTTTTTGTTTAGGCAAATAAACTTGATCACAGGCAAAAAATAAAAAAAATAAAAAAAATAATTTGTTCATTATATTTTAAAACTAACCTTTATTTTCTTAATTCTTTTTCTGTCAACTTCATTAATCGTAAATAATATATTATTGACTTTAATAGAGTAACCTTTCTTTGGGAAAAAACCAATTTGCTCTAAAACAAATCCAGCTAAAGTTTCAGAATCACCTCTTTTACTTTCAAAAATACTTTGATCTTTAATATCAATAACTTGAAAAAGATCATTAAGATTAGATTTACCCTCAAAAATATAATTAGAATTATCTATTTTAAAATATGGAACATCATCTTGGCTAAAATCATCATTTATTTCTCCAACTATCTCTTCAACTATATCATCCATCGTTACAATTCCAGAATTCCCTCCGTATTCATCAACAACAACTGCAAGATGAATCTTAAGTTGTTGGAATTCTTTTAGCAAATCATCTAACTTTTTATTTTCAGGGATGAAATAAGGATCTCTAATTAATTTGTTCCAATCAAATTCATTTTTGTTTAAATAAGGGAATAAATCTTTTAAATAAATTACACCTATAATTTTGTCAATTGTTTTTTTAAAAACAGGAATTCGAGAATATTTATTTTGTTTAACTATTTTTATTAATTCTATAAAACTAATATCATTTGAGACTGAAAAAACGTCTATTCTTGGTTTCATTATTTGCTTCACTTCTAAACTTCCAAAGGAGACTATACCGTTTAATATCTTTTGCTCATCTTTCGAAGTTTCACTTTTATCTGTAAGTTCTAGGGCATCCGATAGCTTATCAACTGATAAATTAGTTTTTTTAAAAATTAGTTTTTTTTGAATAAAATGAGTCATATTGCTCATTGGAATAGTTAAAAAAAAGAAAATATATTTATCTAAAATCTGAATTGGTAAAGCCATCTTTTTAGAAAAAGAAATTGGATTTCTATTAGCATAAACCTTAGGAAGTATTTCACCAAATAATAAGATAATTAGAGTAATAAATCCAACTTCTAAAGCGAAATTAACCCAGTGAGGAACTAATTCAAAATTAAATAAGTTTCCAAATGAAGAAAGCAGAAGCACAATTGATATGTTTATGAAATTGTTTGAGACCAACAGAACAGCCAGTAATCTTCGTGGATTATTTCTTAATGTAGAAATTAATTTTAAAGATCTACTTTTTGAATTAGATGCCTTTTTTATTTCTGTGTTAGAAAGCGAAAAAAAAGCAACTTCTGAACCTGAAATTAAAGCGGAGCTAATGACTAAAAATATGATTAGTAAAATCTTAATTACTAAATCATAAGAGTCAAGCAATAAAATTTCGCTAATTAAACTGATTTGAGTCTCCAATATTTATTCAAGGTTGCTTTAAAAGGGTAAATCATTAGAATTATTTTCATCACTTTCGTCTTTTGTTTGAACAGATTTATCTTCGCTCAAATTAGGATTAGAGTTTGAATCATTTTTAGTTGATAAAAAATTAAATTCCACAACATGAATCTCTGTTGAATACCTTTGAATGCCATCTTCTGATTGCCACTTTCTAGTTTTAATTTTTCCTTCTACATAAATCTTATCTCCTTTATTAAGATATTTTTCACATACTTCAGCAGCTTTGTTTTTAACAACAACATTATGCCATTCCGTATTCGAAACCTTTTCTCCTGTAGCTTTGTTAGTATAGCTTTCGTTTGTAGCAATGGGGAACCTTCCAATACATCCTCCTCCGTCAAAATGATGCATTTTAACTTCATCTCCTAAATTACCTATTAACATTACTTTGTTTAAAGATCCACTCATTATAAAAAAATTTAATAATCAAATATAATAAAAACCTGTCATTACTACTTGAACATTGACAGGAATTTAGACAGTGGCCTTGGAAAAGGATAGGAATTTATATTATCAAAATTTACAGATTTTGATTTAATAATATTGACATTGATAATCCAAAAAGAAATAGTTATTCTCTGATGAGAGAGTTTATGAACAATAGTCTCATTATTAAATAGCTTAATGTTATTTTTAGTTAATGTTATTTTTTGATTAGTTTTCACATATTCCAAAACTTGAGTTAAACCAATTATTTTTTCAGTTTCCATTAGAGGAAATTGATATAGATTTTGCCAAATACCCTTTTTTTCTCTTTTTTCGATAATTGTTTCGTTTGAATTATTTACAAAAACTAAATAATTAAAAAATCTATTTGTGGGTTTTTTAATTTTAGATTTAACTGGGAAATCAAATACCTTATCGTTGTTATTGGCATAACATATATTTTGAAAAGTACAATTATAACAATTTGGAACAGCAGGTTTACATATAACAGCTCCAAAATCCATAATAGCTTGATTAAAATCACTTGGATTATTTTTTGAAATTAACTTCATTGTCACCTTTTTAAACTCTTTCAAGGACTTAGCAGTGTTTATAGGTGTACTAATACCTAAAAGTCTTGAAATAAAACGATATACATTTCCATCAACAACTGAAACAACTTCGTTGCTTGAAAACGAGCTAATAGCACTAGCTGAGTAATCTCCTATGCCAGGAAGTTTTATTAATTCAGAGTATTTTACAGGAAAGAATCCGTTTAAGTCTCTTGTGACAATTGTTGCGGTTTTATAAAGATTTCGAGCTCTACTGTAATACCCTAAACCTTCCCACATTTTAAGAATATCGTTTTCTGAAACGCTCGAGAGAGCTTCAACATTAGGAAAGTTTTTTATAAACCTTAAATAATAAGGCAAACCTTGTTTAACCTGAGTTTGTTGTAATATTATTTCTGATAACCATATTTTATAGGGGTCTGTTGTCTCTCTCCAAGGTAAATCTCTTTTATTTTCTGAATACCAATAAATAAGATCATTAGAAAATGTAGAGTTAATGCTTTTTAATAAATTTTGATCCAAAATAATTGTGATGTAATAGAGTTAGATAAAAAATGAATTATGAATATAAATTTATATATTTGGCACTCTAAAAAAAGTAAACTTAAATAAAAATAAGAATATGACCAAAGCTGAGATTGTAACAAAAATTTCAAATAACTTAGGATTAGAAAAAAATGAAGTTTTAGCAACAGTTGAAAACTTGATGGATGAAGTAAAAGAATCTTTAAATAAGGGTGAAAATGTTTATTTGAGAGGATTTGGAAGTTTCATTGTTAAAAAAAGAGCTGAAAAAACAGGTCGAAATATTTCAAAAAATACAACGATTAGAATACCAGAACATCATATTCCTGCTTTTAAACCTGCGAAAGTTTTTACTCAAGGTGTAAAAGACAATAACTAATATTTAATAAATAATTTAAAAAAAAAAATTATGCCAAGTGGTAAAAAAAGAAAAAGGCACAAGGTAGCTACCCATAAGCGAAAAAAAAGAAGCCGTGCTAATCGTCACAAAAAGAAATAGTATTCCTATTTCTTAATGAATATTCAGTTCTTTGAAATGAGATTAATTTAGTGTAATTCATCACTAAAGCTTTCTCGATGTATAAATAAAATCCTGTGTGTAATAGTAAAACCATTCATTTTAAAATGAATATAAAAAATCAATATTATGAGTAAAGAAATAATTATTCGTTCGAATTCCTCAGCTGTTGATTTTGCCTTACTAAAAGACGGTAAATTAATTGAACTTCATAAACAAAATGATGGAAACAAATTTAATGTTGGAGATATTTTTCTAGCTAAAACCAAAAAAACAATTTCTGGTTTGAATGCTGCATTTGTAAATGTAGGCTATGAAAAAGACGCATTTCTACATTATCATGACTTAGGTCCTAGAATTCTTTCATTAATTAAGTTCATTAAAGGTGTAAGCGCAGGTAAAATAAAAAAATTTTCACTTGATAAATTTCCTTTTGAAACGGAAATTGACAAAGAAGGCAGTATTTCTGATGTTGTAAGTCCAAACCAACCATTATTAGTTCAAATTATAAAAGAACCTATTTCAACTAAAGGTCCTAGAATAAGCTCTGAACTTTCATTTGCTGGTCGATACCTAGTATTAGTCCCCTTCTCTAATAGAATTTCTATTTCTCAAAAAATAGAAAGTAGAGAAGAAAAAAGTAGACTAAAAAGATTAGTACAAAGTATAAAGCCAAAAGGTTTTGGAGTTATAGTAAGAACTGTAGCTAAAGATCAAAAAGTTGCTGAGCTAGATAAAGACCTACAAAATCTTCACGCTCAATGGATAGAACTTTGTAAAAAAATTCAAGGTTCAGAATCGCCATTAAAACTTCAAAGCGAATTAAACAGATCTTCATCAATTCTAAGAGATATATTTAACGACTCATTTACTGGAATATATGTTAATCAAAAATCCATGTATTCAGAGATTAAGGATTACTTGGATCAGATTGCCCCTAAAAAGCAATCGATTGTAAAACTTCATAAATCTAGTACCCCAATTTTTGAGGAATATGGGATTGAGCGTCAAATTAAAACTGCTTTTGGTAGAACTGTAACAATGAGTAAAGGTGCCTATTTAATTATAGAGCATACTGAAGCTCTTCATGTTATAGATGTTAATAGTGGAAATAGATCAACTAAAGCAAAAAATCAAGAAGAATCCGCTCTTGAAGTTAATATTGTTGCTGCTACAGAAATAGCCAGACAACTAAGGCTTCGAGATATGGGAGGTATTATTGTTATAGACTTTATAGACTTGTCAAGTGCAGAAAATAGGAAAAAACTATTTGATCATTTCACAAATGAAATGAATACTGACAGAGCTAAACATAAAATACTTCCTCCTAGTAAAATTGGATTAATTCAAATGACTCGTCAAAGAGTTAGATCAGAAATGGATATAAAAACAGTAGAACTAAATCCGAACATTAACGGAACTGTTGAAGCTCCAATTGTTTTAATTGATAAAATAAATAATAAACTAGAGAAAATCCTAAACAACAAAAAGTACAGTGACATGAAAATCATTTTACACTTGCATCCTTTTATAGCTGCATATGTAAAAAGCGGGTATCCATCCGTTAGATTAAAATGGTACATGGAACATAAAAGATGGATTAAGATAGTCCCTAGAGACGCATACACCTATTTACATTTTAGATTCTTTAATAAAGAAGGTAGAATCATCAATGCATAAAAAAAGCGGCTTAGGCCGCTTTTTTTATGCTTTAATTTATCCTAATTTACAAGTATGAATAATGGAGATCTTACTATAAAGGAAATAGAAATTAAACTACGATATTATTGCTCTTACCAAGAAAGATGCCATAAAGAAGTTCAAGAGAAATTAAGAACATTTAATGTCATTCCCGACGGAGTCAACCAAATAATTTCAAATTTAATCAGTGAAAATTTTTTAAATGAAAATAGGTTTTCCAAAAGTTACGTAAGAGGAAAATTTAATATTAAGCATTGGGGCAAAATTAGAATAGTTAATGAACTTAAAAAAAGAAACATTTCCAAATACAATATCAATCAAGGCTTGAAAGAAATTGATGAATTAGATTATCAAAACAAGTTTGAAGAAATTTTTAATAAAAAATTATCATCTTTGGAAGGATTAACTCTTATAGTAAAAAAGAAAAAAATACTTTCATATTTAATGTACAGAGGGTGGGAAAGTAGTTTAATTTATCAAAAAATTTATGAAATTTAATTTAAAAATATTAATAATCTCTATAATTTTTATAGGTTGTAAATCAGAAGTGGACCTAATAGTTTATAATGGGAATATTTATACTGTGGATAATGATTTTAAAGTAGCTAATGCCATAGCAATCAAAGACGGTCTGTTTTATGATATTGGAGAAAATGAAATTAAAAATAAGTACCATTCAAAAGAAACAATCAATCTAAATGGAGCCACCGTACTGCCAGGTCTTATTGATGCGCATTGCCACTTTTACGGATTAGGCTTAAATCAACAAGTAATAGACTTAGTAGGAACTCTGTCATTTGATGAGGTAGTCTCAAAGATTAAATTAAATTCAAATATTAACAGTAAGGTTATAAAAGGAAGTGGTTGGGACCAAAATGATTGGGATATTAAAGAGTTTCCTAATAAAAGCAGGCTAGACATGCTTTACCCTAACACTCCGGTAGTTTTAGAAAGAATAGATGGTCATGCCTATTTGGTTAACCAAAAAGCTCTTGATTTAGCTAAAATCACTATTGACACAAAATCTAGTGATGGAACAATTGTAAAAAAAAATGGAAAATTAACAGGAATCTTAATTGATGGCCCGATGGACTTGATTGATAATATTTTACCAGAATTATCTTTGAACGAAAAAAAACAAGCTCTGTTAAATGCTGAAAAAATATGTTTTAAAAACGGACTAACCACTGTTGATGATGCTGGTTTGTCAAAAGAAATAATACTATTAATAGATAGCATTCAAAAAAAGAAAGAATTAAAAATTAGAATTTATGCTATGATTAGTAATTCTAAAAGTAATCTAGATTATTTTCTTCCAAAAGGACCTATTAAAACACCTCAATTAAATGTGAGTTCTGTAAAAATATATGGTGACGGTGCATTAGGTTCTAGAGGAGCAACATTAAAAACTCCTTACCACGATGACCCCAATAATTATGGAAAATTAATTACCAACCCCAGCGAGCTAAAAAACTTAGCTACCAGAATTGCTGAGGCTAATTTTCAAATGAATACACACGCTATTGGAGATTCAACTGTAAAATTATTAATAGACACCTACTCTAAGGTTCTTGAAAATAAAACGGACCCAAGGTGGAGAATTGAACATTCTCAAATTATTGATTTAGAAGACATGAAAGGATTTAATAATAAAATTCTACCCTCAGTTCAACCGACACATGCAACTAGTGATATGTATTGGGCTGAAGATAGAGTTGGGTCGACTAGAATAAAAGGAGCATATGCTTATAAAACCTTATTAAACAAATCAAAAGTCATTGGACTGGGAACAGATTTTCCTGTTGAAAAAGTAAATCCATTTCATACTTTTTATGCAGCTATTTCTAGAAAAGACATGAATGGGTATCCAGAAAATGGGTTTGAAATTGAGAATGCACTTTCAAGACAAGAAACATTAAAAGGAATGACTATTTGGGCTGCTTATTTGAACTTCGAAGAAAATGAAAAAGGCAGTATTGAAAAAGGAAAGTTAGCAGATTTTATTGTAATAGATAGAGACGTAATGAGTGTTAAAATTGATGAGACTTATAAAACCAAAGTTTTAAAAACCTTTGTTTCGGGAGATTTAGTTTATTCGATACAAGAGCCCTAGCAGCACATTTCTTCCTGGCATTGGAACTAAATTTGTTTCAGAATATTCAACATCCAAGATGTTATTTACACTTACAAAAACAGATTTATAAGATAATCTAGAATCTAAAACTGAGTAATTAGACCCATCGGAACGCTGAGCATATTTAAAAACAGTTGAAAAAAAAGTCTTTTTATAATTATAATTAAGCTTAGAAATAAAATGGCTTTTTAAAGAGTTTAATGAATATTTCGAATAGTTTATATTACTAACATAGTTGTCATCCTTTAGGTTAGAATATCCTAGACTAAAAGTGTTTACAGAAAGATCGTTACTAAGAAATCTATATCTAAAATCTAATTCAAATCCTGTTGTGTTTAATGAACCTATATTGGTTGCTTTCCATAAATCACTTTCGTTTACTTTAACATAGTCTATTATATTTTTAGACTTTCTTGAGAATAAAGCAGCAGATAAATCAAATTGTGAACCATTGTATTTGAATCCTAATTCAGTAGAAGTAGCCTGCTCAGGATTGAGATTCTCATTTCCAATAGTTGTTCTATCACTATAATATAAATCTGTGTAAGTTGGTATTCTGTAGGTTTTACCAACATTACTATAAAGTTTAAAATCTGAACTTAGATGGTATCCTAAATCAATCCCTGGAAAACTATGAAATGATAAATCTGAAAAATAACTAATAGCAAAACCAGGTGAAATACTTAATTTATCATCAAAAAATTCAAAAGTATGATCCAAAAAAACATTGGCAGTAATTCTATTGTGTTCTCCTAAATTATTACTTGTAATATTAACACTGGACAGGTCTAAACCAAATCCTGTAACACCAAAATTAGAAAAATACGAAGCACTTATTTCAGCTGAAACTTTATTAGTTTTATGAAGATTTCTATAAACAGAGGGGTTATCCCTTATATAGATATACATATCTTGACCACGTTTCCAATAAAGTCTAGGTTTAATTATTAAGTTCTCGGATTTTATGACAGTTGAAATACCTAATAAACTTGCCTGAGTTTCTTCGTATTGCTCCGTAGCAGAGGGACTTGCATAAAACCCATTTGCCCCAAATTTACGTTCAGAAAAAGAACTGATTAAATCAATGGGATATTTGTTTATTTTAAAAGAAGTTTTATTAAAATAATTTGTGTTTTTAAAATCTGTATTATGTCTGTATCCATCAGATTTATTAGTAGAAAAACTAAAAATACTTTTAATTTTTTCTTTAAGTATACTAGAGGATAGAGCAAAATTTTTCTGACTGTAAGATCCAAAAGATAATTCGCGAATATTAATGTTTCGTTTTCCTTTTTGTGACTCTATTTCTTTAGTAACAATATTGATAGCTCCATTAAAAGCGTTTTGACCAAAAATTCTAGCAGCAGGACCTTTAATTATTTCGATTCTTTCTATTAAATAAAGTGGAAGAATCATATTAAGTGTGTGATGACCAGTTTGGGCATCATCCATCTTCATGCCATCAATTAAAAGTAAAGTTTGATCAAACCCTCCTCCTCTTATATATAAATCACCTTGAGTTCCTGAAACTCCTCTTTTTCTTATATCAATCCCTACAGTTTGCTGTAATAAATCTGAAACGTTAGATGCAGAACTAATGGCAATTTCTTTAGAGCTAATAATTTTTATTGTTCTAAAATTTTTTGAAAATGGTAAATTTATTTTTGATGAAGAAACAACTACTTCATCTAAAACTTGATTGCTAGTTGTTTGTTGGGAGAATAAAAGTTGTAATGTAAAAAAAAGTAGTGCAAAGATATTTACTTTCATATAATCAACTAAATATTAATGTAATGTACATTATAAAAGTTAAAATTATCTTAATCAATTAAAATAATGACTTTATTTTCTTTCATTTCAACAACACCTGATCCTATATTTAAGTGTGTTTCTTTTGGACTAACTTTAGAAAAAACTTCTGCTAATTTAACTGAGTCACTAAATTCACCTAATATTTTTATAGTACCAGAAATTAAGGTAGAAACTATTGGGGCATGATTATTTAACATCTGGAAATTTCCATCGGTTCCAGGAACCAATACTGAATCAACATCTCCGTTAAATAAGGTCTTTTCTGGACTAACTATTTCTAAATACATGAATTTATTTATTAAGCTTCAGCTAACATTTTCTCACCAGCCTCAATTGCTTCTTCTATAGTTCCTTTAAGATTAAATGCTGTTTCAGGAATGTGATCTAACTCACCATCCATTATCATATTAAATCCTTTAATAGTGTCTTTAATATCTACTAAAACACCAGGAATTCCAGTAAATTGCTCTGCAACATGGAAAGGCTGAGATAGGAATCTTTGAACTTTTCTAGCTCTATATACAGAAAGCTTATCGCCTTCTGAAAGTTCTTCCATTCCTAAAATTGCTATAATATCTTGAAGTTCTTTATATTTCTGTAATAGTTCTTTAACATTCTGAGCACAATTATAGTGATCATCTCCAATAATATCTGGAGATAAAATTCTTGATGTTGAATCTAAAGGATCTACAGCTGGATAAATTCCAAGCTCAGCAATTTTTCTAGATAAAACTGTTGTCGCATCCAAATGGGCAAAAGTAGTTGCTGGCGCGGGATCTGTTAAATCATCTGCAGGTACATATACTGCCTGAACAGATGTAATCGAACCATTTTTAGTAGAAGTAATTCTTTCTTGCATCGCTCCCATTTCAGTTGCTAATGTTGGTTGGTAACCAACTGCTGAAGGCATTCTACCTAAAAGAGCAGATACTTCAGAACCTGCTTGTGTAAATCTAAAAATATTATCAACAAAAAATAAAACGTCTTTACCTTGGCCTTCACCAGCACCATCTCTAAAATATTCAGCTACAGTAAGACCCGAAAGTGCAACTCTAGCTCTAGCTCCAGGGGGTTCATTCATTTGTCCAAATACAAAAGTTGCTTTGGATTCTTTCATGACATTTTTATCAACCTTACTTAAATCCCAGCCTCCTTCTTCCATAGATTTATCAAACTCTTCTCCGTATTTAATAATACCTGATTCTAACATTTCTCTTAAAAGATCATTTCCTTCTCTCGTTCTTTCTCCAACACCTGCAAAAACAGAAAGTCCTCCATGTCCTTTGGCTATGTTGTTAATTAATTCTTGAATTAATACTGTTTTTCCTACACCTGCTCCACCAAAAAGACCAATCTTACCTCCTTTAGCATAAGGCTCAATAAGATCGATAACTTTTATCCCTGTGAATAAAACTTCAGTAGATGTAGATAATTGGTCGAAATCAGGAGCTTCTCTATGAATTGATAAACCATCATCTCCAGTTTTAGGTAAATCTCCTAAACCATCAATTGCATCACCAATAACATTAAATAACCTTCCATACACATTTTCACCAATAGGCATTTTGATTGGGTGTCCAGTTGCTAATACTTCTGCTCCTCTTTGAAGTCCATCAGTAGAGTCCATTGAAATAGTTCTAACGACATCCTCACCTACGTGAGACTGAACTTCAAGGACTAAAATTGAACCATCTGATTTTTTAATTTCAAGAGAATCATAAATTTTAGGGAGCTTGTTAGAAGAAGTGTCAAAAATGACATCAACTACAGGGCCCATTATTTGCGAAACTTTACCAATTGACTTTGACATTGTATGATTTTTAATTTTAAATGTATCTATAATTATTAAAACTGAATTTTAATGTGGCAAATATAAAATTTTATACTTTAAATTCTTTAATTTTTTTTACAAAAAAAGGCGACCTAAGTCGCCTTTTATTAACATTATAATATTGTTGTTTATGGGTTTAATGTAAATCCAACATAGAATTGACTTCCAACCATTCCTGAACCTGGCATTACCATGTACTCAATACCACCAAGATTAGCTCCACCAACTTTAATTCTAGAATCTATTGAAGGAATTTCAAAATTCATAGAAGCATCAAAAGTAGTGTTTGAAGGAATTTTTCCGTCAATAAAACCAGACTGTTCCCATGTATATGAATCGTGATATTTAGCAGTTACATTGAATGAAAAATTCTCAGCTAATTTAGTAGAACCAAAAGTTACAACTGCTCTAGTCTGAGGAGTATTGAATCCTGCCTCATAATCAGAATCAGGATTATCAAATTTCATTTTATTATAAGAATATGTCATGTTTAAATTAAACAATTCTAAAAGTTCCGTTTCAAGTCCTGCACTAACTCCATAAGTTCTTACAACTTCATCTGTATTAGCGTCATAACTGAAAACTTTATAATCTCCTTGAGATAAAGCATACATTCCCATCATATCAGAAGCAGTACCATAAAGAGGAGTTATTACATTCACAGCTGAAATGAAATTATCCCACTCTGTTACGTAAGCAGTAATATCAAGAGCAGTTTTCTTGCCATTAACTCTATATCCAAAGTCATAAGATTTCACATATTGAGACTCAACATTTCCAAGGTTTCCAGCAGCTACAGGAGCACCAGCTAGAACAGAAGCTAATTTAAAAGAGTTTTGTTGAACATGTTTTCCAGTAACATTAAAACTATTTCCAGAAGCCCCTCTCAATTTCATGTTAAATCGATCAACATTATCAGGCGAAGAACCCATTAATATAGCAGCACCTGCATCAAGTCCAATATATTGGTCTTGAGCTGATGGATTCTGGAATCCTGTTTGATAAGAAATTCTAATATTTTGATTTTCTGAAAGATTAACAAGAGCACCTATTCTTGGTGTTATGTGACCATCAAAAAATTCACTTTTATCATATCTCATAGATCCGGTAAGTTTAACTGCACCACCCAATACACTTTTTTGAGCTTGAGCATACATACCCATCTCAGTAAATTCGATTGGCGAAGTATAATCAGTAAATAAAGTTCCGTTAGATCTTAATATGTAATCTCTATATGAAGCACCCACTACAATATCTACTCCACTAACTAAATCTTGAAGATTATAATTTGCTTCAAAACTGTTGGATTTTGAAGTATCTAAAATACCAGCTCCTCCTCCAAAAACATCTATTCCTGTTGAAATAGCTGTTTTATAAACACTATTCCAAACACTAGAACCAGGTGTTAGCATGTTTGCATCAGCAGCTTTTCTTCCGGCAGCATGAGCAGCTAATAAATCCCTTCCAGTTAATTGAGGCATTTGATCAAGACTATACCCATAATAAGCGTAATTAGCCAATGTACCAAAACCTACTATAGGGTTAGCATCAACTAAATAAGGTAAAGCTCCAAAATAACCTTGAAAATATTTACCAAAGTATCCATTTAATCCTCCTGGCTGAGCAATTGCCATTACAGCTCCTAAAGCAGATACATCATGAGAATTTCCAGAATCTTCTATAGAAGTATAAAATCTTAAATTTAAGTTTCTGTTATTGTACTCAATTTTATGTTGTTGAAGTCCAAAGTTTTTCAACATATTTCTATTAGTTGCATGAAGCATTGTATTACCAGATCCCATTTTTGAATTCAATATGATTTCTGAGTCCTCGGTTGGTCTATAATGTAGGGCTATATCAGTCTTAAAACTTGAAGCTCTATTATCAACTAAATCTACCTCATTGTATCCACTCATGTTAATTATAGTAGACCCAAAGAAACTTGGATTAATTTGTCCGAAAATAGCACCAAACTGAGCACCTTGAGCAGGGGTAAAAGTTCCATTTCCTACAAGTGCAGGAAGAACTGCCCCAACAAAAATTTGTGTCATATCAAAATTCTGTCCAATATCTCCATAAACATTTACACCATCATAGTCTGGAAAATCTCTGGAGTTTTGAGCCTCAGAAGAACCTTTTACATAACGACCGCCCAAATTATTCACATCTCTGTAATCAACCGCGTGCCAGTCCTCACCTTCTTTGTAACTCATTGTAATTTTAGCAGCAAATTTGTCGCTAAATTTATTAGCAGCTCTAAAAGCTATATCATAATAAGTATTGTCACCAGCTGCTTTTTGAGAAGTTAGTCCGTGCTTGTAAGAAACGCTTACTCCAGGGAAATCAAATGGATTTTTACTATTCATAAATAAAATACCTTTTGTTGCATTAGCGCCATATAAAGCAGATGCTGCTCCAGGCATTAATTCAACACTTTGAATATCTAATTCATTTATTCCAAGTAAATTACCTGCAGCAAAATTAAGTCCAGGAGCTTCATTATTCATTCCATCAACAAGTTGAACAAAACCATTGTTGTAAACGGTTGAAAAACCTCTTGTATTTATTTGTTGTAAGAAAAGTCCACCGGAATTTATCTGAACTCCCTTTAAGCCTTCTAAACTACTGTAAAAATCAGGACCAGTAGATTGAGCAATATCTTTATAATCAAATTTTTCAATCGTAACAGGTGACTCAAAAAGTCTTTCTGCAATTCTTGAGGCAGAAACAACGATTTCATCAAGTAAATTTTGAGAAGATTCTAATTTAACATCAAAGTCCAAATTATAAGTTGTAACAGTTAATGTTTGAGAATCAAAACCAACACTTGAAATTGTTACATCGAAAGGGGGAATTTGATTAACAGAAATTGAAAATTTACCATCAAAATCTGCAACCGTACCGTTCATTGAACCAGCAAGTATTGTTGCTCCTGGAATAGGATCGTTATTATCGTCAACTACAGTACCTGTTACCGTGGTTTGAGCGAAAATTATTGTACTAAATAGTACAGCAATCATAGACAAAATTCTTTTCATAATAGAGTTTGTTTTTAGTTTTTTAGTTGTAATCAAATTAAAATATTCTTGTAAATATAAATAAAATTGTAAAACTACCAGTTATTTATGCCTTTATCGGTGATTTAATAACGTTAGAACCTGATAACTAGAGAATATAAAATATCAAACCGACTTTAAATTGTTTAATATTATTAAATTTTGGGTGTTTTTTTGAGAACTGGTCATTGAATATTGGCTGAAGTCCAAGATAAATACCAAGATTCCAAGTATTATTTCCTGCGTTTATAGTGGCTCCTGTCTGAATTTTATTAAAAGGAAGATTAGAAATAGAGTAAGTCTCGTTTGGTGAATCGTATTTAAATTTACTACTAAAAATATAACTAGTTTTTATACCAAAATAAATTCTCCAAAATTTATAATTTTCTGGTGTTGAAGTTCTCCACCTAATTTCAAAAGGGGCTTCAATTTCATTATAAATCCATTTATTCTGACTGAATGTACTTGAGTCATCAACAATCATCCCAGTAAAACCACTAATTTCATTGGACATTTTTAAATTATGATTATACGTACTGCTAGACAAACCCAAACCTATACCTATTCCGAAATTTCTATTACTATTTAATGGAACATCTCTAATAAATCCTAAATTAATTGAACTGGAAAATTTATTTTGAGTAAAATCAGATGGATTATTTAACGACGAATTATAGTAGAATCCAAAATAAATTTGATCTTCACGGTATTTATCATCTAAATCTATATTTTGAGAAAAAGAATAAAGACTAATAAATAATGTGCAAAAAAGAATAATTACTTTATGCATAACACAAATTTACTTAATAAAAACAAAAAAGCACCCTTATAAGGATGCTTTGAATTTTAAGCTTATTATTTTTTTATCTGTTTTGAGTATAGTCACCTACCCTAGTAGTGTAGTTAATTTTCAAAGCGTTTACCTTTCTTAACTCTTGCTTGATATCAGAAATGAGCCCCATATTAGTTTCACCATCCACTTTTAAAGCTGTTGTTAACACGTTTTGGAGTTCTTCTCTTTTAGTAGCTCTTTCAGCAAGTACGTAAGCTCCAACATCGGAAACCACAGAGAACTTATCATTTAACTGAATTCTTGCCTGATCTCCGTATTTAGATTCATACCTATCACTTGGTTTTCCAGCATAAATATAAATTACACGATCTTTCTTATCTAGTTTTTGGATTTGATCAGCAGCTGGAAGCTTATTATCAACCATTAAAGTGTTATCACGCATAACAGTGGCAACCATAAAGAAAAATAAAAGCATGAAAACAATATCTGGTAAAGATGCAGTGTTTATTGCAGCTTGCTCGTCATTTTTTTTCTTTCTAAACTTAGACATACTAAATATTTTTACTTGGTTCAGCCTCAGATAATTTTTGAGGATACATTTTCTTTAGAACACTAAGCTTTGGCTTAAGAGCGGCTTTAGCTTTAGGGCTTGTTCTTGGATCAGAATATTTTTTATCTGCCTCAACAAAACTCATTCTTTCATTTGGATATAGAGCTAGAAACTCTCTATCTCTTAACTCGTTATAAGCAGCAACCAATTCATTTTGTACAGATATATATACTTTATAGTCTGTTTCCCTGTCATTCTTTAACGAGATAATTGCTTTATCAGGATTATCAGATGAAGATCGATTTCTTTCACCTTTGCAGTAATCACAAGCTTCTTCACCTAATCCTCCACCATTGTCTAAAAACTTAACTGCTGCTTTTCTAACATCGCTTAAGTCCATTAATTTTTCCTCTACAAGAATCATGTTGTTTTTATTTACTACAACAGTAAAAATATTTCTTTGTTTGATAACAGGGGGATCAATAACATCCTCCATTGGGGGAAGCTTTCTATTTATCCCAGAATCTGTTTCAATAGTGGTAGTTACTAAAAAAAATATTAATAAAAGAAAAGCAATGTCAGCCATTGAGCCTGCATTTACTTCTGGTGATTTTCTAGCCATCTACTTGTTGATTAGTTTTCTTACAGATCCATAACTCATTGCAGCTATGGCAATAACAGTTAAAAAGTAAAACATTTTAATTCCAGTTTCTACCAATCTAGCTCCATTAGCAGATAAAACTGCTCCATCTTGCATAGGCGTTTCTTCTCCTGAAGAAAAAATAAAAGCAGCGATTAGAACTACTAAAAAGGCACCAATTGACATTAGTGAACTTTTAAGTTTTTCTTTATCAGAAGCTAAATTTTTAACAGAAAACACTACTGTAATTAAAATAGTTATTGCTAATATTATTTGAGCTAACAGAATAATAGGAGTAATACTACTGTAATCTCCTTGCATAGCGCTCATCTCGATTGCATCATCACCTTTTCCAACTATAATTACTAGAAAAATAGCACCCAATACTCCTAGGGCCGCAACTGTGTACGTAGTTATTTTTTGAATATTCATAAATTTATTTTTTGTGAGCTACTAAAATATCTAT
>CAJWFY010000007.1 GCA_913031655.1 uncultured Flavobacteriaceae bacterium | reverse complement strand
TCATCAAATGATGATGATGAAGGTGATTTTATTAACAAACAAGCTTTAGATTCAAATTTTGGAATAATTTATTCAAATGCTGGTATTGGAAAAATTAGAGCCTATCACAACTGGGATGATTTTGCACCAGGTTCACAGGGAGAAATAAAAGATACATACCTAATTGATAATCTAGGATCGAATATTTCTGCCTTAACAGTCTCTCCATTTCAAACACAATCTTCCACTTTATACGTAGGTAATGACAATGGAGCATTATGGAAAATAACAAATGCTCAAAATCCTACTACCCAAACTAAAGAACAAATAAGATGGGATGAGTTTTCAGGAAGTATTTCTGATATTGAATTTGGTGAAGATGAAAAACACATTTTTGTAACTTTTTATAATTATGGTGTTGAAAGTATTTTTTATAGTAATGATGGCGGGGAAAATTGGTCAAAAAAAGAAGGTAATCTTCCAAACCTACCAGTATATAATATTTTACAAAGTCCATTAGATAAAGATGAAGTAATAATTGGGACTGAACTCGGAGTTTGGTTTACAAATAATTTTAGTTCTGAAAATCCATCTTGGAATCAGGCAAATTCCGGAATGAAAGATGTAAGAGTTACTGATATGGATTTAAGAAAAGGTGATAATAAAGTTTTTATATCGACCTATGGTCTTGGAATATATTCAGGTATTTTTCAAGATACAGAGCCTACATTTACAATGAGTTCAACTACAAAATCTTTAGAAATTTTAGTAGGAGAAAAAAAGAGTTTTAATGTTGATTATAAAGTTTATAATAATTTTAACGAAGAAATTGTATTTTCTCTGGAGGGTGCACCTGAAAATTCTAATGTTATCTATGACCCATCAAAGAAATTAGTTGCTAATAGTGATGGTAAATTAAAAGTTGAATTAGAAATTGATCAAAATTCAGATGTTGGTAATTATAGTTTAACCCTGAAAGCAGTTTCAACCAGTAAATCAAGAGAATTAAAAATTAATTTAAAAGTAACATCAAATGACAATGATAAAGACGGTATTTTAAATGATGTGGACAATTGCCCAAATACAGCCAATACTGATCAAAAAGATTTCGACAATGATGAAATTGGGGATGTTTGCGATCCTTATCCTATTCCAGCAGATACCTTAAAAATAGAATATACCGATGAGACATGCAGAAGCTCTAATAATGGTACAATCAAAGTTAGCATTAAAGGAGATTTAGAGTTCTCAGTTGCTATTACAGGTGGACCTTCAGGGTTTAGCCATACTGCTGAACTAATCAATGGATCGGATTGGTCACTAACTGGATTAAAATCTGGATTATACAAAGTTTGTTTAACTACAGATGCTTTTCCAAATCTCAAACAATGTTTTGATGCCAAAGTAGAACAACCTCAAGATCTTGCAGTTTTATCAACAGTAAGTAGAAAGAGCAGAAAAGCATCGCTAGATTTAAGTGGAGGAACTAAATACAATATCTTACTAAACGGGAACCTGATTAATACTTATAACAGCAACATAGAGCTATCATTAATCGCTGGAATTAACACTATTAAAGTAACTGCTAATAAAGAATGTCAAGGAATTTTTGAAGAAACAATCTTCATCTCTGAAGATATTCTTCTAAGTCCTAACCCAGCAAATGCTTCTTCCAAATTATGGGTTGGTGGATTTGATGAAAATATAAATATTACACTATTTGATATTTCCGGAAGAGTAATATGGACTAGAAACGATAAGGTGCCTTATTCAAGGTCATTAAATGTTCCTTTCTTAAGTGTTAAGTCTGGAATGTACATACTTAAAGTAGATTCAGAAACAGTTAAAAAATCAATTAAAGTAATAAAAGAATGAAAAAAATATTAATTGCAACATTTTGTCTTTTTTCTATAATATTAACCTCTTGCTCAGAAAGTGAGTATAAAATAAGAGTGCCTGTAGATCCTTCAAAAGCAACTCTTTTAAAACCAGCAAATAACTCAGAATGTTTAGAAGTCGATGCTGTTAAATTTGAATGGATTAAGTCTGACAATACTGATAGTTACAGTATTGAGATAATCAATCTTTTATCAAATGATACTGTTACCAAAGCATCAACAACTAATTTAAAGGAGGTTACACTAACCAAAGGACAACCATACTCTTGGAAAGTAATATCAAGTAATAATATTACTTCGAAAGTTGCAAAAAGTGAGTCTTGGAAATTTTATTTATCTGGTGAAGCTTTATTCAACCATGCCCCTTTTCCAGCTGAAATTGTAGCACCAAGCTATGAATCTTCAGTTTCAAAAGGAGCGATTGAACTTTCATGGACTTCATCTGATGTTGACACGAACGATACGCATACATTTGATATTTATTTAGATAAAACAGACGCATCAACAGTCAACACTTCGGGACATTCTACAACAAAAAAATCAGTCACTTTAACTGATCCTGGAATTTATTATTGGAAAATTATCACTAAAGATAATCATGGCAACAGCTCTGACTCTGGAGTCTTTAAATTTACTGTAACAGACTGATTTTTATTTTTAAACATAAACTGCATCAAAAATACTAGTCCGTATGTTTTTTTAAATATTTGATTTAACTGCTTTTTTTCAGCCTTAAAAATTATAATAGATTATTATCTTGATAGTTACACAAAAATTAATTTTTGGCATAATAATTGTAAATAACGAATGTATGCTTTACAGTATGTTTTTTTTAAAACATTATTAAACTACATTTGAAACAATTTAATTAAAAAATGATCAAAATTTCAAACAAAAAAAAATTTCTACTACTAATTTCATCCATATTATTCTTATTTGTGTATGTAAATTATAACTCTTTTTCTACTAAAATTAAAAGGAGTATTCACAAAGAAAATTTAGAAAATAGTCCATTTAAAGAAACTTACAGTTTATCTAAAGTTGAGAGAAGAAAAGTAGAGCTGCCGCCAAATAAATATTCTGAGAAAATGTGGGAGCTTTCTATGAATCCTATTGAAGGAAGGCCTAATATTGAAAATTTATTTGAACTTCAATACAATCTTAAAAAAAATAGAAGCGAATCTCCTAAATTTAGTTCTGTTCCTGGTGAAAATGAAAAAATGAAATGGGTTTCAAGAGGTCCAGGAAATGTTGGTGGCAGAACCAAAGGATTGATGTTTGATCCAAATGATACTAGCGATGAAACAGTCTTTGCTGGAGGAGTTAGTGGAGGTTTATTTAAAAATACTAGTATATCTGATCAAAACTCAGAATGGGTACATATAACAGAAGGAATACCAAGTAACATCCCAGTATCATCTATTACATACGACCCAAATGACACAAAAATTCTTTATGTAGGAACTGGAGAATCATATACAGGTGCGGAGGCTCTAGGAAACGGACTATGGAAATCGTCTGACGCCGGAGTCACGTGGTCAAATATTTTTGGTGGTAAATCTAAAACTGAGCAAGTATATATAAGTGAAGGCAATTCGATAGAAGTTACCAATATTGAAGATGTCGGTCCGTTTAATTATGTAGCAGCAGGTTTTGGACCGTCTCTTACTAAAAATCCTATTAAAGCGGATATATTGCTAGCTGACGATGGGTCTACAGCAGGAGATGATTCCGACGGAATTGGAGGAACTACATCAGATGCTTGCCAGCCTCTTACATCTGCTAACGCTTCTAGTATGAGTGGTAAAATTGCTTTAATAGATAGAGGAGATTGTTCTTTTATCAGTAAAGTTAAAACAGCGCAAGATGCTGGTGCTAAAGCAGTAATTGTAGTACAAAGAGACGCCACAGGAGCTGCAGATTGGACTCAAGAACCTATAGTTATGGGAGGAACTGAAGGAGCTGGTGATATTAAAATTCCATCTGTAATGGTGTCAACTAGGGATGGAAATAAGATCAAACAAAATTTAAAAAATGGTGCTGTTACCGTTTCTCTATCTCAAAAAAGTCTTACTAATAAAGGAACAACTGTTATACCAGGAATCTTTTATATAAATGACGTTGTTGTAAGAGATAATAAAGGTAGTTCTGAAATTTTTATTGCAACTGCTGTTTCATCTCATAGAGATGCTTCTAGTCATATTTTTGGTGTAGATGATTATGGTATTTGGAAATCTTTAGATCAAGGTAAAACTTGGATTAAAGTTCCAGCATATTTAGACAACTCTACTACTCTTTATCAACCAATGGATTTAGAATTAGATCCTAGTACTAATAAACTATGGTTTTCTACTACTAATAATTACCAAGGTACAGGAGGAGGAACTATTCTTGTATCTAACTCCGCGGTTACAAGTTTTGTAAAAAAACATACTATTGAAGGTGCAAGAAGAACCGAGTTAGAGATAGCTTCAAACGGTACTATTTATGCATTAGCTGCAGAGAATCCCGTTATAATAATTAAATCAAGTGATAAGTTCGCAAGTGATCCTACGGTAATCACATTACCTAGTGATGGTGATACCGGTATAACTGCTGATGATTTTACAAGAGGACAATCTTTTTATGACTTATTAATTGAATCAGACCCTAGCAATTCTAATGCAATTTTTGCCGGAGGAATTGATTTATTCAAATCAACTAGTGGAGCACAAAAAACAGATGGATCAAATCCATGGAATCAATTATCACATTGGTATGGAAGTTTTGGATCTCCTTTCGCACACGCTGATCAGCATGGTGTTGCATTTGGAAATGTTGACTCTTCAAAAAAAGTATTTGGAAATGACGGTGGAGTTTATTTTAGTAAAACTCAAACCGATGGAAGTGAATTAATTTCCTCTAGAAACAACAATTATATAACCAGTCAGTTTTATACTGTTGGAGTAGCACCATCTGAGATGTTTAAAGGTTTGACAAAACAAGTTTCAGGAAAAGATTTATCAACTTATCAAAATACTACGTTAACCATAAATGGAATGGCGGATGTATTTTTAGCAGGAGCTCAAGATAACGGAACTCAATTATTAGCAAATAAAAACAACTCTATTAGCAGAGGACATGATGTCTCTGGTGGTGATGGAGCTGCTTCAATGTTCTCTCAAAACTTAGATAAAAAATATTATATAACGAATTATGTATATAATCAATATGTTGCGGCTTATGACTTTGGAACTGGCCAAGAATTTGTAATAAATGATGAGAATGATTCTAATGGAGAATTCATTACAGTTCAGGCATTAGATTCAAAATTAGGGGTACTTTATTCTAACTATTCTACCTCTGGCAACTTTCAAATTGCTGCATATTATGGATGGGATGACTTTTTAGAAGCTGACAAAAACTCTAAGGCTCCAAAAAATATTTTAACAAGCTCTCAAATGCTTGCAAATGTATCTGCTTTAACTGTTTCTCCATACGCAACAGGCACGTCAACTCTTATGGTAGGTCTTGAAAATGGGAGTGTGTTTAGAGTTGAAAACGCTAATACAAACGCAGCTAAATGGATTGATGTTTCAGGAAATGAATTTTTAGGAAGTGTATCGGATATTGAATTTGGAATTAACGAAAATGAAATTTTTGTGACCTTCCATAATTATGCTGTAAAAAATGTTTTCTATTCTTCTGATGGTGGAACAACCTGGGCTAATAAAGAAGGTGATTTACCTGATTTACCTGTAAGAGCTATTTTACAAAATCCTATAGTTTTAAGTGAGGTTATAATTGGAACAGACTTAGGCGTTTGGTATACTAAAAATTTTAAAGACGATTCTCCTTCATGGTCACAAGGATTTAACGGAATGAGTGATGTAAGAGTAACTGACCTTGACCTTAGAGACGACTATGCCGTATTCGCAGCATCGTATGGAAGAGGGGTGTTTTCATCATACTTCTCATCTGATGGTCCATTGCTCCAATTAAACTCTCTAAAATCTAACATTAAAATTGGTCAAGAAGATAAAGGAACTTTCAAAGTTAAATACAAAGTTTTCTCTGATTACAATTCAGAAACAGAATTTTCAATTACTGGATTACCATCTCAAATTTCTGTCGCTTACGACCCTTCTAAAAAAATAACAATCAGTGAAAATGGTGAAATTTCGTTTGAGTTAACTGTGGCAGCAGATGCCCCAGCTAAAACTTACCCTTTACAAATAATTGCTACTGCATCTGGACAAACTATTGATCCTGTTGGAATAACTTTAGAGGTTCTCTCTAACGATTTTGACAATGATGGAGTTAAAAATTCTGAAGATAACTGTCCTAATATTGCCAATCCAAATCAAGAAGACTTTGATGAAGATGGCTTTGGAGATGCTTGTGACCCTAACCCTTTCCCTAGTGACACCTTTACTTTAGAACATCTTAATGAAACCTGTAGAAGTTCGGATAACGGAAGTTTAAAAGTTACTATAAAAGGTGAGTTTAGTTCTCCTTTTACATTAGCTGTTACTGGTGGTCCATCTGGATTCACTCACACTCCAGAAGAAATTACAGGATCCGAATGGTCTTTAGAAAGTTTGAAAGCTGCTAATTACGTGGTGTGTTTAACTACTGATATATTTCCAAACTTAAAACAATGTTTCAATGTTACTATTGTAGAACCAGCTGATCTTAGTGTGCTTTCTGCGGTAAATAGAGAAGGCAGACAAGCCTCTCTTGATCTTACTGGTGGGACTAAATACAACGTAGTATTAAATGGAAATCTAATTACTACTTACGATAATAAAATTGACCTGTCTTTAAGTTCAGGAATAAATACAATTAAAGTAACAACTAATTTAGAGTGTCAAGGAGTTTATGAAGAAACAATATTTGTTTCTGAAGACATTTTACTAAGTCCTAACCCAGCTAACTCAACATCAAAATTATGGATAGGAGGATTTGATGAAAAAGTAAACATTACTCTGTTCGATATTACTGGAAGAGTCATTTGGACTAGAAATGATAAAGTACCTTATTCTAGATCATTAAATGTACCTTTATCAAACGTGAAATCTGGGCTATATATCCTTAAAGTAAATTCAGAAACTATTAAAAAATCAATCAAAGTCATAAAAGAATGAAAAAAATATTAAACTTTTCCTTTGTTGTTTTATCATCAATACTAATCTCTTGCTCTGGAAGCTCAGAAGAAGGTAGCTCTGGTGGTGGTGGTGGTGGACCAATAGATCCAGGACCAGTTGGTCCTACTGCATCAAAGCTTTCAAAACCAGACAATAATTCAGAATGTTTAGAAGTAGATGCTGTTAAATTTGAATGGGCTGAATCTAGCAATACAGATAGCTACACAATTGTAATTAAAAACTTACTAACTCAAGAACAGAAATCACAAACTACGACTTCAAAAAGCGTAGAAATCACACTGACAAAAGGGTTTCCATATTCTTGGTATATCATTTCAACCAATACCACTACAGCTACTGCAACTAGTGATAAATGGAAATTTTATTTATCTGGGGAGGCTCAAAAAAATCACGCTCCTTTTCCAGCTGATATCTTAGCACCTAAGCCCGGTGCAACTGTAACCGCTGGAGCAATAGAGCTCTCTTGGTCATTTTCAGATATAGACACTAGTGATACACATACTTTTGATATTTACATGGATCTAAAAGATGGATCAACAGTAAATTCATCTAATTATACTGCTACTAAAAAAAGTATAACAATTACTGATCCTGGAACATATTATTGGAAAATTATTACTAAAGATAACCATGGAAGCACTTCAGATTCTGGAGTTTCTACTTTTATAGTCATAGACTAAATTCTATTGAATATCATTAAAAGGTAGTCGATCTCTAGTTTTTTGTTATATAAATTATAGACTATATAATTTTATATTAAAAATATTACTTTTACTTATTAATATTTTAAGCTAGTTATGCTATTTAAAAGTAATTCCAATATCGATGAAGAGCAAATCAAGCTTGTTGAAAATGCTCAAAAAAGAGTAAAACAAAGAAAAAGATTATTTTATCATTTTTCAATAATGCTATTTGGAATAATTACACTTTTGATTCTAAATATTTTATTTGGTATTAAAAAAGAAATTTCATTTTACAATTACCCTTGGTCATATTGGGCTAGCATATTTTGGGTTTTAATCCTGCTTGCACATACCTATAACGTATATATTACTAATCGTTTTATGGGAAAAGATTGGGAAAAAGAACAAATTAAAAAATTAGTACTAAAACAAGAATTGAAAATTTCAAAAATAAAAACTGAACTTGAGAAAGAAGCTAGAGTTAAAGCAGAATCAGAATTATTTAATCAAAAAAACTCTAAAAATTTAATCACCTTAATAGCAGCGGCGAGCGAAAACAATGTTATAGGAAAAGACAACAAACTGATTTGGTATCTTTCAGATGACTTAAAACACTTTAAAGAGTTTACTAAAGGACACGCTGTGATAATGGGAAGAAAAACCTTCGAGTCAATGCCTAAAGCTTTACCTAACAGAACAAACATTGTCATCACTAGAAAAGTAGATTACTTAGCCAATGATGCTATAGTAGTTAACTCATTAAGTCAAGCCTTAGAAAAAGCAGCAGAAGACAAACAGCCTTTTATTATTGGAGGAGGTGAAATTTATAGCCTGGCTATTAAAATTGCTGACAGGATCGAATTAACTAGGGTTCATACAGAATTAGAAGGGGATGCTTATTTTCCAGATATTGATCATAATATATGGGAAGAAGTCTCCAGAGAAAAAAGGTTAAAAGATGAAAAACACGATTACGACTTCACCTTTATTAGATATAATAAAAAATAATTAAATGAAATCATATGTATTCCCTGGTCAGGGTTCGCAATTCTCCGGAATGTGCCTCGACCTATATCAAAAACATACTGAACTTAAAAAAATGTTTGAAATAGCTGAAGACATTTTAAAATTTAATATTTCAGAAATAATGTTTAATGGATCAGCTGAAGAGTTAACCCAAACTAAAGTAACTCAGCCAGCTATATTCATTCATTCCATGGCTATTCTAAGTGTACTTAAAGATTCTTTTAAACCAGATCAAGTTTCAGGGCATTCTCTTGGAGAATTTTCTGCTCTTGTAGCATCGGGAGTTCTGAGCTTTGAAGATGGCTTAAAACTCGTTTCAACTAGAGCTAAGGCAATGCAAAAATCATGTGAAAGCACAAAAGGAACAATGGCAGCTATTCTAGCTCTTGAAAGTGATTTAATTGAAACAATTTGTGAAGACGTAAACGGGATTGTAGTGGCAGCTAATTACAACTGCCCTGGTCAAGTGGTAATCTCAGGAGAATTAAAAGCTGTTAAAGAAGCTTGTTCAAAACTATCTGATGCAGGTGCTAGAAGAGCTCTAATTCTTCCAGTAGGCGGAGCATTTCACTCTCCACTTATGGAAGAAGCAAAATTAGAATTATCTATTGCGATAAATAATTCTAATTTCAATAAGCCAATCTGTCCAATATATCAAAATGTAAGTGGAACTGGAGAAACATCATTAGTTAAGATTAAAGAAAATTTAATTTCTCAACTAACTTCTCCTGTTAAATGGACTAAGTGTGTTAATCAAATGATAAAAGATGGTGCAACAGAGTTTATAGAAATTGGTCCCGGAAAAGTATTACAAGGTTTAATAAAAAAAATCGATAGAAATGTGATTACTAGTTTTCCTGATCTTTAAAGAATTTATTTATTTTTTCACAAATAAAATCTATCTGATTTTCATCTAGTTCAGAATGCATGGGTAATGATATAACCTGTTCACTCATTAAATTAGAAATCTTAAAATCTTCCTCTTTATATCTAATATCAACATAGGCTTTTTGTCTATGTAATGGAATAGGATAGTAAATACCGAAAGGTATTTTTAAATCTGATAAATAATCAGCTAAGTCATCTCTCATTCCGTTCAAGACTCTTAAAGTATATTGATGAAAAACATGAGATTGACAATTACCTTTTACAATGGGAGTTATTAAATATTCGTTTCCATCAAATCTTTGTGAGTACAATAAAGAAGCTTGTTTTCGTCTTTCATTGTAAAAATCTAAAAGAGGTAATTTTGAATTTAAAACAGCAGCTTGAATACTATCGAGTCTTGAATTCACACCTACTACATCATGATGATATCTTTTATACATACCGTGATTTACGATTCCACGAATAGTATGAGCTAAATCGCTGTTATTAGTAAAAATAGCTCCACCGTCTCCAAAGCATCCAAGGTTTTTTGATGGAAAAAAAGAGGTTGTCCCAATATCTCCTATAGTTCCAGATTTAATTTTGGTCTTGTTTAAAAATTCATATGTAGAACCAATTCCTTGGGCATTGTCTTCAATTAAAAATAAATTATGAATTTTTGAAATTCTTATTAACTCTTCCATATTGGCAACTTGTCCAAATAAATGCACTGGAATTATAGCTTTTGTTTTTGGAGTTATTGCTTGAACTACTTTTTCACAATCAATATTAAAAGTTTCAATATCAACATCCACTAAAACAGGTGTTAAATTTAATAAAGCTATCACCTCTACAGTCGCGGCAAAAGTAAAATCAGATGTAATTATTTCATCTCCAGGTTTTAGCCCAAGACTCATTAATGCAATTTGAAGAGCATCTGTACCGTTTGCACAAGGTATCACATGTTTAACGTTTAAATAAGATTCTAAATTTCCTTGAAATTCAGAAACTGAAGGGCCATTAATAAATGTACCGTTCTGCATTACCTCTAAAACTGAAGAATCAACTTTATCTTTTATAAACTTATATTGAGTTTGTAAATCCACCATTTGGATTTTTTTCATATGCTGATTTTTTGTAAAAATAATAAAATGCAGAGTTTAAAAGTAAATATCTTTACAAAATACTAATTTAGTAGAGTATTAAATCATTATGACTACTCTGTATAATTTATTGATGATTAAAGTAGAGATAATTTTATCTATACTTAAATTATTTAATTTAAAAATTAGAAAATTCGTAAATGAAAGAAAAAGTGTTATTCAAATACTTGAAAAAGAAATTGATAAAAATGAAAAATACATTTGGATACATGTTGCTTCTTTAGGAGAATACGAACAAGGACTTCCTGTTTTTGAACATATTAAATCTTTGTATAAAGATCATAAAATAGTATTATCCTTTTTTTCTTCCTCTGGATATAATGCTAGAAAAAATAATCCAATTAGTGATATCACAGTTTATCTGCCAATAGACACAAATAAAAATGTAAATAAATTTTTAAATATGATAAAGCCTGAGATGGCATTATTTGTCAAATATGAATTTTGGCCAAATTTTTTAAAATCTTTAAATAAAAGAGGGATTCCTACTTACTTAATTTCAGGAGTGTTTAGAGAAAATCATTGGTTTTTTAAATTCTATGGCTTTTGGATGAGAAAAGTATTACGTTCTTTTACTCATTTTTTTGTTCAGAACAATAGTTCTAAACAGATGCTTTCAAAATTTAACATCAATAATTGCTCAGTCATGGGTGACTCAAGGTATGATAGAGTTATGGAATTATTAAATCAAAATAATGAAGTTAAATATTTAAAAGATTTTAAAAAAAATAAAATCTGCATTGTAGCTGGCAGTACATGGAAGCAAGATGATGATTTAATTGTGGAATTTATAAACTCTAATTTATCTTCAAATACATGCTGGGTAATAGCTCCTCACCAAATTAATTTGCAATACATAAAAGAATTACAAAATAAAATTAAACTCAATTCAATATTATTATCTGAACTAAACTTTGATAATTTTGAAAATATTAATTTAATTATTGTTGATAGTGTTGGAATACTCACCAAATTATATTCATATGCGGACATTTCATATGTTGGAGGAGGAATGGGTAAATCCGGATTGCACAACACATTAGAACCAGCGGTATACAAAATACCTGTAATAGTTGGGCCAAATTTTGAAAATTTCCCTGAGGTATCTGAATTAATTAACCTAGGCGGAATTATTAGTGTCAATAATAATCAGTCTTTTAAAATTAAAATTATTGAATTAATTAAATCTATTGAACAAAGAAATAAAATGGGTAAAATTAATTTAGAGTATATAAAAAATAACCTTGGAGCATCAGAAAAAGTAATTTCCTATTTAATTGAAAAAAAATGAAAAAAATACTCTCATTAATAATATTTACTCTTTTGTCAATCAGCATTAATGCACAAAGTTTTATTGGAGCTTGGGAAAGATATCATAATTCCGAAAAGGGAGAAGAACTAAAAAGTGTAGTTATTTTTTCTGATGGCTATCAATCAATTAGCACATACAATGTAAAAACTGGAAAGTTCATTTACTCCAATGGAGGGACTTGGACGTTGAAGGATGATAATATAACAGAAAAAGTTGAATTTGATACCAATAATTCTGAGCGCGTAGGTTCAGAGGTCACTTTTAAAGTTCAGATTACTGAATCTGTGATGAGAATTGTAGAGAGTGAAATAGAATTTCAAAGAATTGATAACGGGGAACCAGGTGAACTTAAAGGCGCATGGCTTATGTCAGCAAGAATAAAAGACGGAGAAAAAAAATTAAGAGATACTAGTAGGCCAAGAAAAACTATGAAAATTTTATCTGGAACTCATTTTCAATGGATAGCTTATAATACTGAAACAAAAAAATTTATGGGAACAGGTGGCGGCACTTATACAACTACAAATGGAGTATACTCAGAAAACATAGAATTCTTCTCTAGAGATGATTCTAAAGTAGGACTAAGCTTGAAATTTAATTATAAACTTATAAATAATGAATGGCACCATAATGGATTTAGCAGTAAAGGAGATGCAATCAATGAAACATGGACTCTTAGGTAAAGTTTAATAATCTTTTCTTTTCAGTACTTTTGATAAAATTTAAAAATGTCTAAAAAACCTCTAATATTAGTTACAAATGATGATGGAATTACTGCTCCCGGAATAAGAGCATTAATATCTGTGATGAACGAATTAGGAGATGTTGTTGTAGTAGCTCCTGATAGTCCTCAATCTGCTATGGGTCATGCCATAACTATTAATTCTACATTACACTGTGACTCAATAAAAATTGATGATGGACCACAAATTGAATATTCTTGCTCAGGGACACCTGCTGACTGTATTAAAATGGGTGTAAATGAGATTTTAAAAAGAAAACCTGACATATGTGTTTCTGGAATAAATCACGGGTCAAATTCGTCAATTAATGTTATTTATTCAGGAACAATGAGTGCCGCTATTGAAGCTAGTATTGAAGGAATACCGTCAATAGGGTTTTCTTTGTTAGATTATAAATGGAATGCTGACTTTGAATCAATAAAATCTTTTATAAAAAAAATAACAATTGAAGCAATGAAGCAGGGAATTCCAAAAGGAAATGCATTAAATGTTAATTTTCCAAAACTAAAAGAAGGGGACATAAAAGGAATAAAAATATGTAGACAAGCAAAAGCTCATTGGATTGAGAAATTTGATAAAAGAAAAAGCCCACAAGGAAAAGAATATTATTGGCTAACTGGAGAGTTTATAAACCAAGATGATGGTAAGGATACAGACGAGTGGGCATTAAAAAATGGATTTATTTCAGTTGTTCCTGTTAAGTTTGATATGACAGATCATTCTAATATTAAGGAATTAAATAATTGGAAAATTTAAAATGAAATATTATATAATAGCTGGAGAGGCTTCTGGTGATTTACATGGCTCTAATTTAATTAATGAGATAATCAAGATTGATTCAAAAGCTGAAATTAGAGGATGGGGTGGAGATAAAATGGAAAAATCAGGCGCTGAAATTGTAAAACATTACAGGGATTTAGCATTTATGGGGGTTTATGAAGTTCTCATCAATATAAGAAGCATATTAAAAAATATTAAGTTTTGTAAAGATGATATATTAAAGTTCAATCCAGATAAGATAATATTTATTGACTATCCTGGTTTTAACCTAAGAATTGCTAAATGGGCCAAATCAAAAAATAACAATTTCAAAACCTACTATTATGTAGCTCCTCAAATATGGGCATGGAATGAAAGTAGAATTCATGAAATAAAAAAGAATATTGACCATTTATATGTGATACTTCCGTTTGAAAAATATTTTTTTGAAAACAAACATAATTATAAAGTAAAATACTTCGGACATCCTTTGTTAGACAGTATAACTCATTTAAAAAATAACGAAAAAGAGAAGTTTATTAAAAAGAATAATTTAGACATCAAAAAACCTATAATAGCTATACTTCCTGGGAGTAGAGAACAAGAGATAAAGAAAATACTTTCAGTTATGTTAGATGTCATTGATGATTTTAATGATTATCAATTCGTCATTGCCGCTGCTCCAAGTATAAATACAGAATTTTTAAATAGAATAATTGATAATAAAAATATAAAAATTATAAAAAATAAAACTTACGAAGTGTTATCATTGTCAAAAGCAGCAATAGTAACAAGTGGAACAGCAACTCTTGAAACTGCTATTTTAAAAGTCCCTCAGGTTGTTTGTTACAAGAGTAGTTTTTTAACTTATTTCTTAGCGAAAATATTTGTCAAAATAAAATTCATATCTCTAGTAAACTTAATAATGAATAAAGAAATTGTTAAAGAATTAATTCAAAACAATTGTACAAAAGAAGAAATAATAAAAGAGTTGAAAAATGTTTTAGATTTAAGTAAAAGAAAAGTTTTAAAACAAAGTTATGATGAATTAATTGGTAAATTAGGTTCTTCTGGGTCAAGTAAAAGAGTTGCAAATGATATTATTCTTAATAAATAAGCTTTGAAAATAGATGGAATAGATAAACAAATTCTCTTGGAATTAACAAATAATTCAAGAATGCCAATTTTAGAAATTTCTAGAAAAATTGGGATTTCTGGAGCTGCTATACACCAAAGGTTAAGAAAACTTGAAAAATCTGATCTAATTTCTGGCCATCATTTAAAATTAAACCCTAAAGCTCTTGGCTACTCAACCTTAGCATTTATAGGAGTATATTTTGACAAAGCTGAAAAAAATAAAGAAGCTATAAAAGCAATGAAAAAGATACCTGAGATACTCGAATGCCATTATACCACAGGAAATTGGAGTGTTTTAATAAAGGTATTATGCAGAGATAATGAGCACCTAATGTTATTATTAAACAAACAAATTCAATCAATCGGAGGTGTTTCTAGGACTGAAACGTTTATTTCGTTAGAACAACAAATTGACAGACAGATAACTATTAATTAGATCCTTTAGAGTTAAGTAAAAAATAAAGGATTATAGAAGTTAATAAAAGTGTAATTGAATTTCCTAAAATCATCGGTAAGCTATTAATTATTAAGCCGTAAACCAGCCACAAAGATACTCCAGTAAAAAATATTAAGTACATTGTCAGTGACATGCCAGAAACAGATTTTGTTTGCCAAACTTTATAAACTTGAGGAATAAAAGCTACAGTTGTTAAAATAGCTGCCAAAAACCCAATAAATTCGATATTAAAACTCATAATTAACAAACTATATTAATAATCTTTCCAGGTACAACAATGATTTTTTTAATTTCACGACCATCTAAATAATTATTTGTTCTTTGATCTACTATAATATTTTGTTTGATTTGATCAATACTAAGCAAAGATTCTTGAATCAGTTTAAACTTAAGTTTCCCATTAAATGACACTGGATATTCAACAACATCTTCTTTTATATAAATAGGATTGAATTCAGGAAAATTAACAAAAGAAATTGATTTATTATGGCCTAATTTACTCCAAATCTCTTCTGATATATGTGGAGCAAATGGGGATAACAAAACACATAATGATTCTAAAACTGAACGGTTATTACATTTTATAGAGCTCAACCCATTAACACAAATCATAAATGCGCTTACGGATGTATTAAAAGAAAAATTCTCAATATCATCGTTAATCTTCTTTATAGTTTTGTGTAAAATTTTCAGACTTTCACTACATGGCTTATCATCAACCACATTGAAATTTTCATTTTGATGGAATAAATTCCAAAACTTTTTTAGGAAAGAAAATGTTCCTGATATACCTGCTGTATTCCATGGCTTAGCCTGTTCAATAGGGCCTAAAAACATTTCATACAACCGTAAAGTATCCGCACCATATTTTTCACATATTTCATCAGGGTTGACTACATTATATTTAGATTTAGACATTTTCTCAATCTCTCTTTTGACAATAAATTTTTCATTTAAAAATTCGAATTTTGCATTTTTAAATTGTGGTTGCCATTTTTTAAGACCCTCTAAATCTAATTCATCTTTAGAGTTAACATACCTAATGTCAATGTGAATTAATTGAACATTTTGTTTGTTTACAAGTTCCTTAGAAATATAAGTATCTGTGCCATTTAATCTGTAAACAAAAGCACTATTTCCAAGAATCATCCCTTGATTAATTAATTTTTTTGCATAATCTTTTACCGGAACTAAACCTAAATCATATAAGAAATATTGCCAAAACCTAGAATATAGTAAATGTCCAGTTGCATGTTCGCTTCCTCCAATATATAGGTCCACTTCTTTCCAGTAATTCAAAGACTTTTTTGATGCAAATTCATCTTTATTATTTGGATCCATATACCTATTAAAATACCACGAGCTTCCGGCCCATCCAGGCATAGTATTAAGTTCCATCCTAAAAACAGTTTCATTATCGATAAGCTTATTACTTACAATTTTATTGTTTAGAGAATCCCAGGCCCAATTAGCAGAGTTACCTAAAGGAGGTTTCCCATCTTCTGTTGGTAAATATTTATCGACGTCTGGAAGTTCAACAGGTAAATGTTTTTCAGAAATCATTACAGGCATGTTATTCTTATAATAGACAGGGAATGGCTCACCCCAATATCTTTGTCTACTAAAAACAGCATCTCTTAGTTTGTAATTTATTTCATGTACTCCTTTATCTAATTTTTTTAATTTTTCAAGAGCTAAGAGATATCCTTTTTTAAAGTCTAGACCATTTAATTCTTCTGAATTAGTTAAAACAAAATTAGTTTTTTCTTTAAAAGCTTCATTTGAAATATCAATATCTTTAAAAATATTAACTATAGGAAGGTTAAAAAATTTAGCGAAATTATAATCTCTTTGATCTCCACATGGAACAGCCATTACTGCCCCAGTTCCGTAACCGGCTAAAACATAATCCGAAATCCAAACAGGAGTTTTTCTGTTTGTTAAAGGATGCAAAACATAAGCTCCGGTAAATACCCCGCTTATAGATTTAACATCAGACATTCTATCTCTTTCTGTTTTTTTACTAGATTCTGAAATATAATTATTTACGTGATTTTTATTTTCGTCAGTTGTAATTAATTCTACTAATGGATGTTCAGGAGCAAGAGTAACAAAAGTTACACCATATATTGTATCTGGTCTAGTTGTAAAAGCATGAATTTGTTTGTCAAAATTCAAAACATCGAACTTAACTAATATTCCCTCAGATTTTCCAATCCAATTTCTTTGCATTTCTTTTAATGGATCAGGCCAATCTATGTCGTTTAAACCCAAAAGCAAACGATCTGAGTAAGCAGAAATTCTAATACTCCATTGAGTCATTTTTTTTCTAATCACCTCATAACCTCCTCTTTCCGAAAGTCCATCAATTATTTCATCATTTGCCAATACGGTTCCTAGCTTAGGACACCAATTCACTTCAGTATCAGAAAGAAAAGCCATTCTATAATCTAACAGGACTTTTTCTTTTTTTTGTTCAGAAAAGCTATTCCAATCCTTAGAATTGAAATTTAAAGAAGATTCACTCTTTGAAGCATTAAGATTAATATTTCCACTTTTGTTAAAAATTAAAATTAAATCTTCAATTGGTCTAGCTTTTTTTTGACTTAAATCATACCAGGAATTATAGAGTTTAATGAACATCCACTGAGTCCATTTGTAATAATCTTTATTTGAAGTTCTAATTTCCCTAGACCAATCAAATGAAAAACCCAATCTATCAAGTTGAACTCTGTATCTTGAAATATTTTCATTCGTGGTCTCAAGAGGATGTCTTCCTGTTTGAATCGCATATTGTTCAGCTGGTAAACCAAATGAATCATAGCCTTGTGGATGCAAAACATTAAAACCTTTGTGTCTTTTATATCTAGAGTATATATCACTTGCTATGTACCCTAGAGGATGTCCTACATGAAGCCCAGCACCAGATGGATAAGGAAACATATCCATCACATAATACTTTGGAAGATTACTTTCATTATCAGCCTGAAATACCTTGTTGTCTGACCAGTATTTTTGCCACTTTTCTTCAATATGTGTAAAATCGTATGCCATCAATATGAATAATAAACAAAAATACATTTATTGTATGAACTATAAAATGTTTAAATGAGTTAACAACAGTTAAAAAGGTTTCTTATTTTTGCATACAGTAAATAAATATTTTGATTAAAAATAGAAGATTACTTTCATCCTACTTTTTTGTTACAATTAGTATATCTATTGTGTTATATATCATGGGTGCATTTTTTTTAATTGCATTTAATGCAAGGAAAATATCAAATGACTTTAAAGAAAAAATTCCTATTACTATCTATTTTAAAAACAGTGCAAAAAAAATCGAAACAGTTCAATTACAAAAAAAAATAAATTTAAAGCCCTATACTAAATCAATTAAATATGTCACAAAAGAAAAAGGTGCAGAAATATTAATAGATGAAATTGGTGAAAATTTTTTAGATTTTTACGGAAGTAATCCCTTACTCAATTCCATTGATATTTTTCTGAACTATAATTTTGTTAATACATTTATATTTGAAGAAATTTCTGAAGAGTTTAAAAGTTTGGAATTCATAGATGAAATATCATATGATGCTCCTTTAATCTCATTAATAAATGACAATTTGCTTAAAATTAAATTTTGGGTTTTAGTTTTAGCTTCTTTTTTCTTAATTGTATCAATAATTATAATAAATGGTTCAATAAGACTTTCAATATACTCCAACAGAATGACCATTAAAACCATGCAGTTAGTGGGAGCTACAAAACGTTTTATAAGAAAACCTTTTATTAAAACACACATTAACCTTGGGCTAATCGGATCACTAATAGCTATCGCTATGCTTGCTTTATCAATTTATTATATTGAAGATTTGTATCAGGGCTTAAACCTGGTAAGTGATGTTACTTTAATAATATCTTTATTTGCTTCAATATTAATTTTTAGCATTATAATAACCTCCATATGTACCTATTTTGCTACACAGAAATTTTTGAAATTAAAAATTGAACAATTATACTAATGAAAAAAAATAATCAAATAAAAGAAGATTTCATTTTTAAGAAAAAAAATTATTTAGTCATGTTAATAGGACTTTGTTTTATTGCTTTAGGATTTATCTTAATGTCTGGAGGCGGAAGTGATGATCCAAATGTATTTAATCCTGAAATTTATAATTTCAGAAGAATTAGACTAGCACCAACTCTAGTTTTGATTGGATTTGCTATTCAAGTTTATGCTATTCTTTTAAACCCTAATAAAAAATAAATGGATTATGTTGAATCTATTTTATTAGGAATAGTACAAGGCTTAACAGAATTCTTGCCTATATCATCAAGTGGTCATATTGAAATATTTAAAGTTATTTTAGGAAATTCTTTTGATCCAAAAGAAGGTTTATTATTTACAATTATTTTACACTTTGCAACCGCACTAAGTACCTTGTTTTTTTTCAGAAAAGACATAATAGATATTTTTAAAGGTTTACTTACAAAAAAATGGAATGATTCTAAAAGATTTTCTTTAACCATACTGATTTCTATGATTCCAGCTGTTTTTATAGGGCTAGTTTATGAAGACTTTATAAACTCTTTATTTAACGGAAATTTAATATTAGTAGGTGCAATGTTATATGTTACAGCTTTACTTTTATTTCTTTCAGATTTTTTAAAATTAAAACAAAATAAAATTACTTATAAGAATAGCTTTATAATTGGAATAGCTCAAGCAATTGCGATATTGCCTGGTATCTCTAGAAGTGGTGCAACAATTGCAATCTCTGTAATAATGGGGGTCGACAGAGAAAAAGCAGCTCGTTTTTCATTTATCATGGTTATTCCATTAATTTTCGGAAGCATGTCTAAATCTATAATTGATTATGACATGACATTTGAAAATTATAATATTCTTAATCTAATACTAGGTTTTAGTTCTGCGTTTATAACTGGGTTATTTGCTTGTAAATGGATGATCCAACTTGTAAAAAGCAGTAAGCTGTATTACTTTTCTATTTATTGCTGTATTGTAGGGTCTATTATTATAGCTTATTCTTTTAATAATGGATTATAATAAAGAGTCTTTTTTAGACGGCAAGATGTTGCTAATTAATAAGCCTGTTGGATGGACTTCTTTTCAAATAGTTAATAAAATCAGGTGGCTAATAAAATCACAATACGATCTTAAAAAAATCAAAGTAGGACATGCCGGAACATTAGACCCTTTAGCAGAAGGCTTGTTGATATTATGTACAGGGAAATGGACTAAAAAAATTGAACAATTTCAAGGACAAGACAAAACTTACTCTGGAATTTTTCACCTTGGAGCTACTACCCCATCATTTGATTTAGAGACAGAAGTTAATTCTACATATCCTATTGAGCACATTAATAAAGATTTATTAATAGATGCCACAAATAAATTTATTGGAGAACAATTTCAGATTCCCCCTATTTATTCCGCAATCAAACAAAACGGCAAAAAACTATATGAATATGCCAGAAAAGGAGAAACTGTTGAACTAAAAAAAAGAAAAGTAACTATTTCAGAATTTAAAATAACAAAAATAGATTTACCTAAAATTCATTTTATAATAAAATGTAGTAAAGGGACCTACATAAGATCTTTAGCTAACGATTATGGGCTAGAATTAAAAAGCGGAGCTTACCTAAATAAATTAAAAAGAGAGGCTATTGGGAATTTTGACTTAAAAAATGCTATGAGCATAGAAAAGTTTGAAGAAATTATACAAAAAAACTAGGCTAAATATTCTAAAAATTTGGACCTAGAAACTTCTTCCGCTCCTAAGTTTTTAAGATGAGCACTAGGAACTTGACAATCAATTAATTTATAACCATTTTTAATTAATTCTTTTACTAGAAAAATAAAACCAATCTTACTGGCGTTGTTTGCTTTAGTAAACATGCTTTCACCACAAAAAACATCCCCAAGGTCAACCCCGTATAGCCCACCTACTAATTCGTAATCTTTCCAAACTTCTACAGAAAATGCGTGGCCTTGCTCATGTAATGTATTAAAAGATTTCATCAAACCGTTAGTTATCCAAGTACCGTTCTGCCCATACCTTTTAACTTTGGCACAAGCATTTACAACTTCATTGAAAGATCTGTTAAATGTAATTTTAAAAGGGTTGTCTTTTAAAATTTTTTTTGTTGATTTTGATATTCTTAATTTTTCAGGAAACAAAACCATTCTTGGATCTGGACTCCACCACGCTAAACAATCATCATCTTCAAACCATGGAAATATTCCATTTTTATATGCAAGTAAAACTCTTTCTGGACTTAAATCACCTCCAACTGCAACAATACCTTCTTCATTAGCAGATAATGCGGAAGGAAAGATATGTTGACTAGTTAATTGATGCATTTAGTTTAAAATGGCAAATCATCCGGCTCATTTTCATTTATTTCATCAGCAGGTTGAAAAGCTTCAGCTGGCGGAACTGGTGGAATTTCATCAGTACCAGAATCAGATGCTAGCTTCTCTAATCTCCAACCTTGAATAGAATTAAAATATTTTATTTCTTTTTGAGGACTTTCCCATTCTCTTCCTCTTAAATTGATATCAATTTTCACTGAATCACCTACTTTAAAAGAATTTAGAAGATCACATTTATCTTGAATAAATTCTACTAAAATATCTTGTGGGTATTGTTCTTCAGTCGTTACAACTACCTCACGTTTTCTAAAACCATTACTACCGTACTCTTTAGTATCATTAACTAATTTTAATTTTCCTGATATGTCCATGTTATAATATTTATGTTAAAAATAAATAATTTTTAGAGCTTAAGTAAAGGAAAAAAAACTTTTATATTAGATAATATTAACAAATTGTGATAAATAATAAATATAACAATAGAGTAATAAGAATAATTCTGTTATTAGGACTTATTACAGTTGTTTCCTTTGTTCTAATAAATACAGCCAAAATAATAGATTTCACAAAGGAAGAAGAGAGAAAAAAAATTGAATTATGGGCTATAGCTCAAAAAAGTTTCATTGAAAATAAAAACCTAGAAGATGATTTAGGAGAATTAGCCTTCATGGTTTTAACTAAAAATTTTGAAAATCCAATAATTCAAGTTGATAATAATGGTAAAATTCTTTCTCACAAGAACGTTTTTGATGAAAAAAACGAATCAATAGATTCAAGTCAACTAAAATCTGTATTAAAAAAAATCTCAAAGGAAAATGAACCCATTGAGATAAGATTTAGTAACACCATTAGTCAAAAATTATATTATGGTAATTCATCTACTTTTAAAAGATTAAAATATTACCCGATAGCTTTATTAATAATTGGAGTATTATTTTTTCTAATAGTAGTGAATTACTTTAAATCAACTGTAGAATCCGTTAACAATAAAATTTGGGCATCATTTGCTAAAGAAACAGCTCATCAAATTGCTACTCCTTTATCATCTTTGTTGGGTTGGTTAACTATTCTTAAAGACAACAAAGTTGAAAATAATATTACATTAGAAATAGAAAAAGATTTAGAAAAACTAAAAAAAATAACAAAAAGATTTTCTGAAATTGGAAATAAAGTAATACTAAAAAAAGAAAACATTAATGAAGTTTTAGAGTTAATTATCAATTACTTAAAAAAGCGAAATTCGTCTTTAATAAAATTTGAATTTTATCCAATTAACGTTAATGTTAACTGCCTTATAAATAAAACACTTTTTGATTGGGTAATAGAAAATTTAGTAAAAAATAGTATTGATTCAATGAAGGGTAAAGGAATTATTAAGATAACTGTTTCAAAATCAAAAGAGAAAGTAAACATCTGTATTAAAGACAATGGAAAAGGAATAAATGATGTTTTAAAAAAGAAAATTTTTAATTCTGGATTTTCTACCAAAGATAAGGGCTGGGGATTAGGATTGTCTTTATCTAAAAGAATAATAACAGAACATCACAATGGTAAAATATATTTGAAAAGTTCTGAACTTAACATAGGAACTGAAATAGTAATCAGTATTCCTGAAGTTTAAAAACAAGCTTTAATTTTGTCAGTAATATTTATAAATTCCCTTTCAGAAAAAGTTTTTTTATTTCTAAAAGTAATGTCTTTCATTTCATTAATTGGAATCAAATGAACATGAGCATGCGGAACCTCTAAACCAATAACTGACATTGCAATTCTTTCACAGGGAACAGCTTTTTTTAAAGCCTTCGCAACTTTTTTAGAAAACACCATTAATTCACTGTACAACTCTGTATCTAAATCAAACAAATTATCTATTTCTTTTTTAGGAATACACAAAGTATGCCCTTCTGCATTTGGATTAATATCCAAAAAAGCTAAACAATTTTCAGTTTCAGCCACTTTATAGCAGGGAATTTCTTTATTAATAATTTTAGTAAAAATTGAGGCCAAAATTTTATCTATCTATTGAAACTATTTCAAACTTTAATACGCCATTAGGGACAGTTACTTCTGCAATTTCTCCTACTTTTTTCCCTAATAATCCTTTTCCAATTGGGGAGTTAACAGAAATTTTACCTGATTTTAAGTCAGCTTCACTTTCGGCTACCAAAGTATAATTCATTTGCATTTGATTACTTAGGTTTTTGATCACTACTTTGGAAAGAACTAATACTTTTGAAATATCAAGTTTTGATTCATCAATTAACCTTGCATTAGACATGATTGCATCCATTTTAGAAATTCTCATTTCTAATAAACCCTGGGCTTCTTTAGCTGCATCATACTCAGCATTTTCACTTAAATCTCCTTTATCTCTTGCTTCTCCAATGTCATTAGAAGCTTTAGGACGTTCAACATCCTTAAGATAATTCAATTCATCTTTTAACTTCTTTAACCCTTCTTTTGTATAATAAGAAACATCGCTCATCGTTATATATTTAAAACAAAAAATCCCTCACAATTGGGATATAAAACAAATATACAAAATTATTAAGTGTATAAATTTTTACCTATTTTCATGATCAAATGAATTACTATAAATTTTTCTTGTTATTAATATTTTTCGGAACATTCTCTTGTTCAAAAAATCAATTAAACAATAACCCTTTTCTACAAGAAATTTCTTTTGAAAAAGTGATAAATTTAAATCTTCCTCAGTATGATAATCTAAAGTATAGTGGGGGTTCTGTTTATTTAAAATCAGGTGGAATAAAGGGGTTATTACTTTTTAATATTAATGATCAAATCATGGCCTGGGAAGCCAGTTGCCCTAACC
>CAJWFY010000006.1 GCA_913031655.1 uncultured Flavobacteriaceae bacterium | reverse complement strand
AAGATGGTAGAGAATTTAAATCACACTTTAGCCTGGTAAGAAATTGGTAGTTAGATAACTTTTTCAATCCACTTATCAATTTTTTCTTCAAGCAATTTTAAAGGAATACAACCAGATTCAAGAATTTTTTCATGAAACATTTTAATATCAAATTTATCTCCTAAATTAATTTCGGCTTTAGAACGTAATTGACGAATTTTTAATTGGCCTATTTTATAAGACAAAGCTTGCCCTGGATTAGCCATATAACGTTCAATTTCAGAAATTATACCTGCTTCTGATTCAGCTTCATTATCTAGTGAATATTGAATAGCCTTTTCTCTAGACCATCCTTTAGTATGAATTCCAGTGTCCACAACAAGTCTAATAGATCTGTGCATCTCAGCACTTAGCATTCCGAAATATTGATAAGGATCTTCATATAAACCTAGTTCTTTACCTAATGATTCAGAATATAAAGCCCAACCTTCGCCATAAGCACTATACCATAGAGTCTTTCGAAAAGATGGCAATAATTCGTTTTCTTGTTGTAGCGAAATTTGAAAATGATGGCCTGGAATAGCTTCATGTAAAAAAAGATCTTCATCAGAGAAAAAATTATATTCATCTATATTAGGAATAGGAACATAAAAAATACCTGGTCTTGTTCCATCTAATGAGCCCGAATTGTATTCAGCACTTGCTGAAGCTTCTCTAAAAGATTCTGTTCTTCTTACTTCAAACAAGGTTTTAGGTTGTAGCCCAAACAAAGAATTTACTTGAGGCATCATTTTTTTATGAATTTCATTAAAATTATTAATTACTTGATCGGGGCTATTAAAAGGAATTAATTCATCTAACTCTCTAACATGATTAAAAAAAGATTTCAAATCACCTTTAAATCCAACTTTATTTTTTATTAACTCCATTTCGGATGAAATCCTAGCTACTTCATTTAACCCTACATTATGTATTTCGTCTGCAGACATATTTGTTGTAGTATATAATTTAATAGAATAATCATAATAATTTGAACCATTATCTAGAGCATCTATTCCGCTAGAGTCCCTGCCATTATTCAAATATTCGTTTTTCATAAAATCATATAATTTCTTATAAGCAGGTATGATTTTATTTAAAACCATATTTGAGTAATCCTTAATTAAAATAGATTTTTCATCATCTGTAAAATAAGTTGGAAACTGTCTTATTGGACTATAAAATAAATTAACATTTAAATCAGTATTTAAAATAGTTTTCAGTTGAGGAATTACTTTTTTTGTTAAGGACTTTGGAAGAACTTGACCATTTTCAATACCTTCTCTCATTCTTAGCTCTGCAGTATTTAACCAAATAATATAGTCATCTATTCTGCTTAGCCAATTATTATAATCGTCTGTAGTTTTAAATGGTTGAGCACTTAAACCTGCCGCGTATTGCCCCATATTGAGTTGTAATGTCCACATCTGATTAATTGGGGTGAAATATTCGTTGAAGTTTAATCTTTCCAAATTCCTATCACACTCCCACATTAAAACTTTTTTACTTAATAAATCTTCAGTGTTCAGAAGGTTGTTATCAAAATCACTTAGATAATTTTTATAATTTGTATATAAAGTTTTTTCATCATCTCTAAAGTCATTGGTTAGATCATTGGGAAGAAAATTATTATAACGATCATCGCCTTGACTTGTTGCATTTAACGGGTATAGTTTTAAAGTTTCTTGATAGTAATTTTCAAATAGTTTATTTATCTCTATACTGTTATCTTTTTTGGAATCACAACTTAGAAACATAAAAGAAAAAAGAATAAAAAAGCTTATTAACTTGTTCATAAAATGAATTTTTTAATTAATCTAAAGAAATATACCATATATTTTCTGATTTATTAAACTCTATAATCAGCTAATTATTTGGTAAATTATCTAACTAAAATAAAAACGATTTAACGGTTAAATTATTTGTTCTTTTAAAATATTTTATGAAATTTTAACTATTAATTGATTTAATTAAACAAAATAAAATTTTTGGAACGTTTATTGTATATTTAATTTATATGAAAAAATATTTTCTTCAAATCTTCCTGTTATTTTTTATTGTCCTAGGTTACTCTCAAGCTTTTGACACCAATCAATTCAACGTGAACTCGCAGTTTCAAACATTACTAAAACAAATAAGCTTAGGAAAATCTAGTATCCCTTTAGAAATTGACGGTAGTACTTATTTTTTTAAAAAACCACAAGATTCTAATATTCTTGTATTAGATGGGAAAAAGCCAATAAGAGTTAAGACTAACTATAATATTTTAACTGAAACTTTTGAAGTAGCTAGTGAAGATGGGTTTTTAAACCTTTCTCCTGACAAAATCCATTCTATAAAATTTAAAGACGTTTCTTTTATTGTTTATGATTCTAAATTTTATGAGTTAGTCACTGAAAATGATAAGTTCTCAATTTTAAAATCATATTCTTTAGAGGCTAAAGAGCAAGAATACAAAGCTGGAATTCAACCAAAACCTAATCTTAGATACAAGAAGATTAATAGTCTATTTTTAAAAAGTAATAATAAAATAAGTCAAATTAAAATATCAAAAAAATCCATTATTGCAATGTTTGGAAAAAGCAATTCAAAAACTATTAAAACTTTTATTAAAAAAAATAAAATTTCTATTAGAGACTCCAAAGAATTAAAACTCCTATTTGATAACTTTAAAGATATTTTACCAACTAATTAACCTTTTATTGGGGTTTGAGTTGAGATACTATGAAGTTAATAATAAAAATATTTATAACAATATTTCTTTTTAAATTGAAGATAGTTTTATCTAATAAATTACTATTATTGAAAAATGAAAAAATTACTCATATTAACAATTATATTTTTTTTACAAGAAATAAATTCTCAAAAAGTTGAAAAGGATTATCCTCTTTCTAATATAATAGAAGAAACTTCAGGCTTAGAATTAATAGATAATGAATTTATTACGCATAATGATTCAGGGGGAAAAGCAAGTCTATATTACCTTTCAAAAAAAGGAAAAATATTAAAGACTAGAGAAATTGAATCTGCAACCAACACAGACTGGGAAGACCTAACAAGAGATGAGAATTATATTTATATTTCTGATGCTGGAAATAACTTCAATAACAGAAAGGATCTTAAAATTTATAAAGTTCCAATCGATAATAATAGTAATGAAAAAACTCAAATAATTTCATATAATTATCCTGAACAAGATTCTTTTAGAATAAATAGAAATACCATCTATGATGCTGAAGGATTAATTTCAATTGGAGATAAACTATTAATATTCACTAAAAATAGAGCTAATAAAATCACAGAACTCTATTTAGTCCCTAAAGAGGCTGGAAATTATAATGCAAAAAAAATAGGAGTATTAAATGTTAATTCAATTATTACAGGATCAGATTACAACAAAGAGCTTAAATTATTGGCTTTAACTTCTACAATAAACTTTATAGAATATTATATAATAACTATTCGTGATTTCAATTTAAATAAAGAAAATAATTATGAAATTAACATGTTTAAGATTCCTATTGAAAAAACTCAAGTTGAAGCAATTAAAATAATTGACTATACTAATTTTTGGATTACATCTGAAGATGAGTCCAGCTCAGATTATGCTAGACTTATGAAAGTTAGTCTTTAATCATAAATTTTACTTATTTTCATTAGATGAATTTAATTTTATACAATTTCATTTACTCTAAAGATTTACACTATATAATTGATCTTCAGTCATTTGAAGGTGTAAGAAATTTATTGATTTCATCTTTAGTAATTGTATCAATTCTTATTATAGGCAGAAATTTAAATAAAAGTTATAAACTATACTTGGCTAAAGCGATTTGCATTTTAGCAATAATATTAACTTGTTATGGTCATATAATTGATGTTATTAACGATAATTGGAAGTTACACGAAGATCTTCCGTTTCATTTATGTTCTATTTCTAATTTGATTACTTGTATTATTCTTTTTGTTCCTAGAAATAATAAGCTTTTTGAATTTCTTTTTTATTGTGGATTTCTTGGAGGACTGATGGCTATTTTAACCCCACAAATTAATTATTATGATGGAGGTCATTTTATGTATTTTGAATATTATATAAGTCATGGAATTATTATTCTTTTTCCATTGTACATGTTTTACCACTTAGAAATGAAACTATCTAAATTCTCATGGCTAAAAACATTTTTTATTTTAAATATTCTAATGGTTATAATTATGCCAATAAACTATTTAATAGGCTCGGGATCTAATTACATGTACCTAGCTGAATCTCCAAAAATTGACAACCCTTTAGTGTTTGGAGATTGGCCATATTACATATTAAACTGGGAAATAATTGTGTTAATTTTATTTTACTTTACATATTTAATATTCACTAGAAAAAAATTATAATTTTGAAAAAAAGTCCGATAGATGTATTTAGTCAATGGGTTGACGATGGTAAAGATGATGGAATGGAGAAAAACCACAAGTCCTCTGTCAAAGACATGTTAGGTTTTGCGTTAAAAGATTTAAATGATTTCACGTTTATAGATGCTGGATGTGGAACAGGTTGGGTTGTAAGAATGGTATCCCAAATGGAATCATGCTTTAGTTCAAGCGGAATTGATGGTTCGCTTAAAATGATTCAAAAAGCAAAAAGTATAGATTCTGTAAATAAGTACAATTGTGCAGATTTATTGGAATGGAAGCCAAATTTAAAAAAAGATGTTGTGCATTCAATGGAGGTCCTTTATTATTTTAAAAAACCAATTGAAGTGCTGAAAAATATATATAAAAATTGGTTAAACGATAATGGAAGGCTAATAATTGGAATAGATTTTTATTTTGAAAACACAACTTCTCATAGTTGGCCAGAAAAAACAAATGTTAGTATCATGACTCTTCTTAAAACCAAAGAATGGGAGGGGTTATTAATTGAGGCTGGGTTTAAAAATGTTAAAAGTTGGACAGTAGGAGAAACTGAGAATTGGAATGGAACGCTCGTTCTTTCTGGTACTAAAAATTAATTTTCTTTTTTCTGATTAGTGACCCAATTTAAATAGCCACCTTTTAGATCATAAATCTCAATAAATCCTTTATCAATAAGTTTATCTGATGTCTTTCTGCTTCTGTTACCTGATCTACAGTAGATGTATACAGGCTTGGTATTATCCAAACTTTTAAAAAAAGAATTTAAAACATCTTCTTGATAAAAATCTACATTAACTGCACCTTCAATATGGCTTTCGTTAAATTCTTTTGGAGTTCTGACATCAATTAGTAAAATATTTTTTAAATCAACCTCTTTTCTAAAAGCCTTATAATCTAAAATTTGATATTTATCTTGATTTGATGTTTGTGAAAAACAAACAATGGGAATAATAAGTAATACTATCAGTTTATACATGTTTTTTATAATATGTTAAAATTCTCTTTTCTAATAGCAGCAAATCCTCCGCTTACATCAACAATTGACATAAAGCCATTTCTTTTAAGTAAAGAAGCTGCTATCATGCTTCTATATCCTCCGGCGCAATGAATAAAATGCTTCTTTTTTTTATCAATTTCCTTAATATCATCTTTAAAGTCATCTAAAGGCATGCTTATGGACTCACTTAAATAACCATTATTTCTCTCTCCTTTTTTTCTTACATCAATTAAACTTATTGAACTTATAATTTTTTCTAATTCATTAGCGGAAACTGAGTCAATAGTATCTATAAGGTTACTTGAATTTTTCCATGACTGAAATCCTCCGTCTAGATACCCAATACAATTATCAAAGCCTACTCTTGACAATCTAAGTATAGCTTCTTCTTCTTTATCTTTTTCGGAAATTAATAAAATCTTAGTTTCTATGTTTTTTAATACAGACCCTACCCAAGGCGCGAAACTTCCATTTAAACCAATAAAAATTGATCCGGGAACAAATCCTTTCTTAAAAGAGTTTTGATCTCTTACATCTAAAATTATTGTATTATCATTATGCATTAAAAGCTTAAACTTATCCAAGCTTAACGCTAATAAACTTTTTTCTAAAACCTTATCAAAATCTAAATAACCTTCTTGATTTAGCTTTACATTTGAGGGGAAATACACAGGTGGGCTAGGCAAATCTTCAGTTAATTCTTTTATGAATTCTTCTTTATTTAAAGAGCCATTTAAAGCATAATTAACAATTTTTTGATTAGATAAAGTATCTACTGTTTCTTTCATCATGTTTTTACCACAAGCAGAACCTGCGCCATGAGCAGGATAAATCAAAATTTCTTCTGGTAAAGACTTTATTTTATTATTAACAGAATCAAATAAAATTCCTGCTAATTCTTCTTTGGAGATATTATTTGATTTCTGAGCTAAATCAGGCCTACCTACGTCTCCTAGAAATAAAGTGTCTCCAGTGAATAAACAGTATTCTTTATTGTTTTCGTCTTTTAGTAAATAACACGTACTCTCTAGGGTATGACCAGGTGTGTGTATGGCAGTAATAGTTATGTTGCCTATTTTGAATTCTTCATTATCTTTTGCTATGGTGCATTCATATTTAGGTTGTGCATTTGGACCAAATATAATAGGCGCTCCAGTCTTATTTGAAAGGGTTAAATGTCCACTGATAAAGTCAGCATGAAAATGTGTTTCAAATATGTATTTAATACTTGAATTTGAAGATTCTGCTAATTCAATATATTGAGTAACTTCTCTTAGGGGATCAATAACAGCAGCTTCCCCATTACTTTCTATATAATAAGCCCCTTGGAACAAACAACCAGTATAGATTTGCTTAACTATCAAAAGATATATTTAATACATAAAAATATAAATAATGAATGGTTTTATATTAATTTAAATTTAAATTTTAAAATATTAACTTTCTAATAAATATAAGTTTAGATAAATGAGTATCAAAAAACACAAATATGGAATTTGTAATTTAAGTATAATTCCTGTTAGAAAAGACTCTTCTAGTACTAGCGAATTAATTACTCAGTTAATATTTGGAGAGCTTTATACAATAACTAAACAAACTGAAAAATGGTTCCATATTAAGGTAGAGGATGATTCCTATAATGGGTGGATTAATTATACTCAGATAAAAATTATATCTAAAATTGATTTTGATAAATTAAATTTAGTGACATCTAAACTCTCAATAAGAACTATAGATTTCGTATATAAAAACTCGGAATCTACTCTAATTCCAATGGGAAGTAAAATAAGTTCATGTCAGTATTTGAATTATACCTTTAAAGGAAATTCTTCCAAGGATATTAAAAATAAAAATGTGGTAGAAACTGCAATGAAACTCTTAAACTCACCCTACTTATGGGGTGGAAAAACCTCTTTAGGTATAGATTGTTCTGGATTCACTCAAATAGTTTATAAAATAAATGATATTAATATATATAGAGATGCAAGTCAACAGGCTAATCAAGGAAGATTAATAACTGAAAAACAAATAAAGCCAGGAGATTTAGCTTTTTTTGGTGAATCTGATAAAAAAATAACGCATGTAGGAATTATGCTAAGCAAGGAGAAAATTATACATGCTTATGGAAAAGTAAGAGTTGATAAAATTAATTCAGAGGGAATAATTAATTTAACTTCAAAAAGCATCTCACATAAATTAATATGTTTTAAAGCTTATTGATTTTCTAACTCTTCGAGTTTAACGTTCATTAATTTAAACTTTTCATTATCACCAACTGTATAATAAATATTTTTAGCTGTTCTAAGTGCTTCAATATTTTCAGGATCAATTTCTATTAATTTCTCTAAATAAGGTAAGCAATCTTTGTATAAATCCTCTCTACTTGTTTCAAGAGCATCATATTTCATTTGGTCACTTCTTTTATTAGATGTAACCAACTTATTCATTGATTCAACAATTGCACTTTCTCCTTCAAGAATTAATCCAACTATATTAAGATATGTAGGAGCGTAGGAATCATCTAATTCTAAAGCTTTTTTATAATAAACCATTCCATCTTCAAATTCACCTTGCTCAACATAAATAACTCCAAGGTTGTAGTATAGTATGGCATTATTAGGATCTTTAGTAATAGCAAGTTGCATTAGCTCTTTAAATTTTACTTTATCTCCTAGTTTAATATACAAATCTGCTTCTGAAAGAAGTAAATTAACATCATCAGGGTTAGCTTCTCGTGCATCTTTTATAGCTAAAACAGCTAAATCAACTTCACCTTTCTGAACATAAATTAGTGCAATATTTTTCACGATTTCAGGTAACCTAGATTCGGTTTTTCCTATCCTAGGATTTGTATACTCTTTTGAAGATTTAAAAAGATTATATTCAGTTTCAGTCACTTTTTCTTCGACTCCAGATTCAATAGGAGTTACAAAGAATTCAGATGAAATTCCAGTATAACCCATGTTTTTTAAAGCCATATAATATTCTAATGAAGAGTCATAATCCTTGCCATTTACAGCACTAGAAGCAGCATAATAAAGATAATTTATATTACTTTCTTTGCTTGGATTAATTAAATACGCATCATATAATTTTGTTGAAGCACTACTGTAATCTTCATTTTTATTATCCGCAACAGCTGCATTAACTAATTCCGTTTCTACCTGTTGAATTAGATCATTTGATAGATCAACGAACTTATCTAATCTTATATTATTATCAATTTCAATTGCTTTTTTTAAAGATACTACAGCATCATTAAAGTTAGTTTCTCCTTTAAGAGCCCATCCTTTTAAATAATAATACTGTGCCTGATACTTTTGATCTGATCCGTCAATTATTGATTCTATTTGACCTAAAACATCTAAAGCTTCACCATAAAAACTTTGGTCTAATAACTTCTGAGTTTGTCTTAGTTCTTTTCTTTGACCATATGATAAAAGTGTAATAGATAAAAATCCAACTAATAATATTTTCTTCATCTTATTTAATTTAATTATTATTTTCTTCTTTGTTTTCTTCACTAGCTTCTTCACTAGCTTCTGGAACTATCTCAATCTCTTCTAAATCAGTAACTTCATCTTCTTCATGAACTACTTTAGCTACAGCAGCTATTGAATCTGAATCCTTTAAATTAATTAATCGTACACCTTGAGTTGCCCTTCCCATAACTCTTAATGAGGAAACTTCCATTCTAATAGCGATTCCTGATTTATTAATTATCATTAAATCATCATTATCAGAAACGTTTTTGATAGAAACTAGCTCACCTGTTTTCTCAGTTATTGAAATGGTCTTAACTCCTTTCCCTCCTCTATTAGTAATTCTATAATCTTCTAAACTAGATCTTTTTCCGTATCCATTTTCAGAAACAACTAAAATATCACTTTCCATATCATTTACAGAAATCATACCAACAACTTCATCTTTATCATCTTTTAATCTTATTCCTCTAACACCAGAGGCATTCCTTCCCATAGGGCGAGTTTTACTCTCTTCAAATCTGATACACTTACCAGATTTTACAGCAATTAATACTTGGGAATTTCCTGTAGTTAATTTAGCTTCTAATAATTCATCACCATCTTTAATTGTAATGGCATTAATACCATTTGATCTAGGTCTGGAATATTGTTCTAAAGACGTTTTTTTAACCTGACCTTTTTTAGTGGTCATTATTACATAATGATTATTAATATACTCTTCATCTTTTAAGTCCTGAGTACATATAAATGCTTTAACTTCATCATCTTGCTCAATATTTATCAAGTTTTGCATAGCTCTTCCCTTAGAAGTTTTACTTCCTTCAGGTATTTCAAAAACTCTCATCCAAAAACATTTTCCTTTTTGAGTAAAGAAAAGCATATACTGATGATTAGTTCCTACAAATAAATGTTCAAGAAAGTCTTCATTTCTAGTTGTGGAGCCTTTTTGACCAACTCCCCCTCTATGTTGTGTCTTGTATTCTACTAACGGAGTTCTTTTAATATACCCAGCATTTGATATAGTTAAAACAACTTTTTCATCAGGAATCATATCTTCCATACTAAGATCTCCTCCTGCATATTCAATTATTGATCTTCTTTCATCTCCAAACTTATCTAAAACTTCTTGGAGCTCAGTCATTATGATATCCATCCTTCTTTCTTTACTATCAAGTATATCTTTTAAATCTTTAATAGTCTCCATTAATGCATCAAATTCTGATCTTAATTTATCTTGTTCTAAGCCTGTTAATTGTCTAAGTCTCATCTCTACGATAGCCTTAGACTGAATTTCAGTAAGCTTAAACTCAGACATTAATTTTTCTCTAGCTTGATCTGCATTTGAAGAAGATCTAATCAATGCTATTACTTTATCTATATTATCAGATGCAACTATTAAACCTTCTAAAATATGGGCTCTTTCTTCAGCTTTTCTTAATTCAAACTTAGTTCTCCTTACCACTACTTCATGCCTGTGATCTACAAAGTGACCTATCATCTCTTTAAGATTAAGCATTTGAGGTCTCCCTTTAACAAGCGCGATATTATTTACACTGAAAGAAGACTGTAAAGCAGTATGTTTATAAAGGGTATTTAAGACAATGTTAGGAATAGCATCTCTTTTTAAAATATAAACGACCCTCATCCCTTTTCTATCAGATTCGTCCCTTATTGTGGAAATTCCTTCAATTTTTTTATCATTAACCATCTCAGCTGTTTTCCTGATCATTTCAGCTTTATTAACCTGATATGGTATTTCTGTAACAATAATACATTCTCTACCATTAACTTCTTCAATAACAGCTTTTGCTCTCATTACAATTCTTCCTCTTCCTGTGTGAAAAGCTTCTTTAACACCATCATATCCATAAATAGTTCCACCTGTTGGAAAATCTGGAGCTTTAACATATTGCATCAACTCGTCAATTGTTATATCATTATCTTTAATGTAAGCTACAGTACCATTTATAACTTCTGTTAAATTATGAGGAGGCATGTTAGTAGCCATACCTACAGCTATTCCACTGGCTCCGTTTATCAAAAGGTTAGGAATCTTAGTTGGCAAAACTGTAGGTTCCATAATTGAATCATCATAATTCAATTGATGGTCTACTGTTTCTTTGTCTAAATCTGCAACCATTTCTTCAGAAATTTTTTGCATCCTTGCTTCAGTATAACGCATTGCAGCTGGACTGTCACCGTCGACAGAACCATAATTACCTTGCCCATCTACCATTAAGTACCTCAAACTCCATTCTTGAGCCATTCTTACCATTGTATCATAAACAGAAGAATCTCCATGTGGATGATACTTTCCTAATACTTCACCAACGATAAAAGCAGATTTCTTAAACTTACTAGAAGATCTTAAACCTAGTTGATGCATTCCATACAGAACTCTTCTGTGAACTGGCTTTAAACCGTCTCTTACATCTGGCAATGCTCTTGAAACGATAACAGACATTGAATAATCAATGTATGCAGATTTCATTGCTTCTTCTATATTTATCGGTATAAGCTTTTCTCCATCACTCATAAATTATTTTTTAACGTTAATTATAACCAAACGAATATAAGAATTGCCTCAGTTATATACATTAAAAATTAAAATAATTTTACATAATTTTATTAACATAATTATTATAAACATTTATGAAATTGACACACAAAAAAACTTGCAAATAAAAGTTTTTTTTTGTCTATTTACTTATAAGAATTGTAATAAAGAATAAAATAATGGATGATAATTTTTCTTCTAGAGTAAAAGATGTTATAACCTATAGTAAAGAAGAGGCCTTAAGATTAGGTCATGACTTTATTGGAACTGAACATTTGTTGTTAGGTATGTTAAGAGATGGTGGAGGAAAAGCAATAACAATATTAAATTCTTTAGAAATAGATTTAGATTATTTAAGAAAAAAAGTTGAAATTTTAAGTCCTCCAAATCCAATTAATGATTTTAATCAAAATCACAAAAAAAATCTACATCTCACAAGGCAAGCTGAAAGAGCACTTAAAACTACCTTTTTAGAAGCAAAATTATTTCAAGGAAAATCAATCAATACAGCTCATTTACTTTTATGTATTTTAAGAAATGAAAATGATCCAACAACTAAACTTTTAATCAAGCTTCAGCTTGATTATGAAACAGTGAAGGAAGAATTTAAGTATATGTTAACTGAATCAGATGATACATTTTCTGACTTACCATCATCAGAAACTTTCCCTGATGATTCAAAAGAGGATGATGAACCAATCGAAGAAAATCCTTTTACAATAAAATCCGATACTAAGTCTAAAGTAAAATCAAAAACCCCTGTTCTTGATAATTTTGGTAGAGATCTAACTTCTTTAGCTAAATTAGGCAAGTTAGATCCAGTTATTGGAAGGGAAAAAGAAATAGAAAGAGTGTCTCAAATTCTTAGTAGAAGAAAAAAAAACAACCCCTTATTGATTGGTGAGCCAGGAGTTGGTAAGTCTGCTATAGCTGAGGGTTTAGCTTTAAGAATTATCGAAAAAAAAGTTTCTAGAATTTTGTACAATAAAAGAGTAGTAACATTAGACCTAGCTAGTATAGTTGCAGGAACCAAATACAGAGGACAGTTTGAAGAAAGAATGAAAGCAGTAATGAACGAAATTGAAAAGAATGATAATGTTATTCTTTTTATTGATGAAATACATACTATTGTTGGAGCTGGAGGAGCTACTGGAAGTTTAGATGCATCTAACATGTTTAAACCAGCCTTAGCAAGAGGAGAGATTCAATGCATTGGAGCAACTACTTTAGACGAGTATAGACAATACATTGAAAAAGATGGAGCACTAGAGAGGAGATTTCAAAAAATAATTATCGAACCAACGTCGGTCGATGAAACTATAGAGATTTTACAAAATATTAAAGATAAATATGAGTCTCACCATAACGTGAACTTTACTGACGAGGCAATTGTTGCATGTGTAAAATTAACTGACAGATACGTTTCAGATAGGTTTTTGCCAGACAAAGCAATTGATGCAATGGATGAAGCCGGGTCCAGAGTTCATATTACCAATATGGATGTGCCTAAAGTTGTTGTTGACTTAGAGTTTAGTTTAGAACAGGTTAAAGGAAAAAAGAATGAAGTTGTCAAAAAACAAAAATATGAGGAAGCAGCTAAATTAAGAGATGATGAAAAAAGAATTGAAAAAGAATTAATTGCTGCTCAAGATAAGTGGCAAGAAGATTTAAAATTACACAGAGAAACAGTGACTGAAAATGATATTTCAGAAGTCGTTTCAATGATTACAGGAATTCCTATCAATAAAATTGCAAAAGCAGAATTAAATCAATTATCTAAACTTGATAAAAATATTTCTGGTAAGGTAATAGGTCAAGAAGAAGCTGTAAGTAAGGTAGTTAAAGCGATACAAAGAAACAGAGCTGGAATTAAAGATCCAAATAAACCAATCGGATCATTTATTTTTTTAGGACAAACTGGAGTCGGAAAAACACAATTAGCAAAAATTCTATCCAACGAGCTATTTAACGGAGCAGATTCTTTAATTAGAGTCGACATGAGTGAGTATATGGAAAAATTTGCTGTTTCAAGATTAATAGGTGCTCCTCCTGGATACGTTGGTTATGAAGAGGGTGGGCAGCTAACTGAAAAAGTGAGAAGAAAACCATACAGCGTTATATTATTAGATGAAATAGAGAAAGCTCATCCAGATATATTTAATATGTTGCTTCAAATATTAGATGAAGGAGTAATAACAGATAGCTTAGGAAGAAAAATTGATTTTAAAAATACCGTCATAATAATGACTTCTAACTTAGGAGCGAGACAAGTAAAAGATTTTGGAAATGGAGTAGGATTTGGAACTGAAGCAGTAAAAGCCCAAGAATCTAAAAACATAAGAGGAACAATTGAAAAATCGTTAAAAAAAGCTTTTTCTCCTGAATTTTTAAATAGAATTGATGAAATTGTAATCTTTAATAGTTTAGAAAAAGAAGACCTTAGAAAGATTATTTCTATTGAATTAGAAAAACTTAAATTAAGAGTAAAAGATTTAGGTTATGAAATTAAGATATCAACAAAAGCTATTAATTTTCTTTGTGAAAAAGGTTATGATAAAAAATATGGAGCTAGACCACTAAAAAGAGCAATTCAAAATTATGTAGAAGATTTGATTGCTGAAGAAATAGTTCAATCTAAACTAAAAAAAGGAAACAAAATAAAAATTGATTGGAACGGTAAGTCTAAAAAACTAAATTTAATTTCATCAAACTAAATTTTTAATTAAAATAAGATTTCATAAAACATTAAAATAAATTCTGATATTTAGTGTATTCGTTAAAGAAATCTCATTTTAAAGATTAAAAGTTAACTAATTCTCAATACTACTAGATTACTCTTTTTTATTCAATAAAAAATATATTTTTTCTTTAGGTTAGTAGATGAACTAATAATTTCAAATGCCAATTAAAAAACTTAAAGAACCATCAAAACAAAAGAAGTATTTAAATAAGTCTTTAAAAGAATTAAATTTATTTGTGACAGGGGTTGGGAATGTTGGTTCAAAACTTTTAGAACAGATTCATAATCAAAAAGCCCAACTTGAAAACAAACTTAAAATACATATAAAAATAGTAGGAATATCCAATTCTAAAAAGATGATATTTGATGTAGCAGGAATAGATTTAAGAAATTGGTCTAATAAATTAAAAATAGGAGAAATTGCAGATCCTAAAAATTTTTTATCTACATCAAAGGATTTAAATTTAAAAAATAGCGTATTTATTGACAATACTTCAAGTCAATTAATTGCTAGCTATTACGAACACTATCTTAAAAGCAATATAAACGTAGTAACTTGTAATAAAATTGCTTGTTCAGGATATTATTCAAATTATCAAAATTTAAAAAATTTATCTCGAAAATATGGGACTTCTTTTCTTTACGAAACTAATGTTGGAGCTGGGCTTCCAATTATTAGCACTTTAAACAATTTAATAAACTCTGGAGACAAAATTATATCAATTCATGCTGTATTATCAGGAAGTTTAAACTACATATTTAATAATTTTAAAAACGAAGATACATTTCATGAAATTGTTCAAAACGCCATGAACAAGGGTTATACAGAGCCTGATCCAGAAATTGATCTTAGTGGAATTGATGTTGCTAGAAAAATACTAATACTAGCTAGAGAAAGTGGAAAAAAAATTGAATTATCTGAAATTGAAAACAAAACTTTTTTACCTGAAAAATTTAAAAATTTAAAAACAAATGATAATTTTATTGAATCACTTAAAAATCATTCAGCACATTTTAATGAGATATTAAAAAGAGCTAATAAAGAAAAAAGTAAAATAAAATATGTAGCTGAGTTTATCAACGAGAAAGCTAAAACAGGGTTGAGAAATATACCTAAGGGGCATGACTTTTATAATCTTGAAGGAAATGATAATATAGTTATGTTTTATACTAAAAGATACTCTAGTCAACCAATTATAGTTAAAGGTGCAGGAGCAGGAGCAGAAGTAACCGCAGCAGGGATTTTTACAGATATAATTGAAATAAGTAAACAATGAAGGAAATTAAAATTTTTTCACCAGCGAGTATCGCTAATTTATCTTGTGGATTTGATATTCTAGGATTATGCTTGAATGATATTGGTGATGAAATAATAGTTAGAAAAACAAAAGAAAAGGGAATTAAAATCTTAAAAGTTACTGGTCAAAAACTAACTTTAGATGTGAATAGAAATGTTGCAGGAGTATCTGCTTTAGCATTACTTAGAGAAACCAATGTTGATTGTGGTTTTGAAATTGAGATTCATAAAGGTATAAAACCAGGAAGTGGTATTGGAAGTAGTGCTGCAAGTTCAGCAGGAAGTGTATTCGCGATTAACGAACTCATTGGAAAACCATACTCAAATAAAGAGTTAATAAAATTTGCTATGGAGGGTGAAAAGATTGCTAGCGGATCTGCGCACGCTGATAATGTTACGGCTGTATTATTAGGAGGCTTTACATTTGTAAGAGATGGTTTAAGTTTTGATGTTTTCAAACTGAATAATCCTATAGAGCTAGCTTTCACAATTCTTCATCCTCAAATTGAATTAAAAACTTCGGAATCTAGAGAGTTAATACCAAAAAATGTGTCCTTAGAAAAAATGATAACGCAATCTGCAAATTTAGGTGCATTTATTAGTGGCCTTTACACTGAAGATTATGATTTAATAAGTAGGTCAATTAAAGATGTAGTTATTGAACCATTAAGATCAATATTAATTCCTGAATTTGAAACATTAAAAGAAATTAGTTTATCAAATAATGCATTAGGTTTTGGAATTTCGGGTTCAGGACCTTCTGTATTTGCCTTATCAAAAGGATTAATAAATGCTAAGAAAATTGGAGACTTGTTGAAAAATAAATACAAAAAAACAGGAATCCCCTTTGATATTCATACTTCAAATATTAATGAAAAAGGAATAAAAATTATTACAACAAAATAAATGAAATATAAAAGTTTAAATTCAAATTCAGAGTTAGTAGATTTTGAAACTGCAGTAAAAACAGGCTTAGCAAAAGATGGTGGACTTTATTTTCCAACAAACGTGCAACCCATTGACGAAAGTTTTATTAAAAATTTAGATAAAAAAACCAATCATGAAATTGCCTATGAAGTAATAAAGCAATTTGTTGGACTAAGCATAAATGAAGCTGATTTAAAAAAAATCATTAAAAAAACTTTAGATTTTGAATTCCCATTAATCGATCTAGAAAAAAACATAAAAGTACTAGAACTATTTCATGGACCAACATTAGCTTTTAAGGACGTGGGTGCAAGATTTTTGGCAAATTGTCTTTCGCATTTTAATACGAAAAAAGAAAGCGTAGTGTTAGTAGCCACTTCTGGAGATACTGGAGCTGCCGTAGCTAATGGGTTTTTAGGAATAAAAGGCACTAAAGTTATCATATTATACCCTGGCGGTGGAAAAGTTAGTGAGATTCAAGAACGCCAATTAACAACAAATGGAGAAAATATTATAGCTATGAAGATAAATGGAGTTTTTGATGATTGTCAAAAAATTGTTAAAACTGCATTTACAGACAAAGATTTAAATAAAAAGTTAAACTTAACATCTGCTAATTCAATAAATATAGCCAGGTGGCTTCCTCAATCATTTTATTATTTTTTTGCTTATAAAGAACTATTGAAAACTAATAAAGATTTTGTTTTTAGCGTGCCTAGTGGAAATTTTGGGAATATTTGCGCAGGTTTAATGGCGTTAAAACTCGGTTTACCTATTAAACACCTTATTGCAAGTACAAATATTAATGACACAGTGCCTGTCTATTTTAAAACTAAAAAATATTTACCAAAACCTTCAAAACAAACAATATCTAACGCTATGGATGTCGGGAATCCTAGTAATTTTATTAGAATTTTAGAAATTTTTGATAATAATTATGATCAATTAACTTCAAAAATGAGTTCTTTTAGTTTTAATGATAAAGAGACCTTGGAGGCAATTTCAAAAGTATACAACGATCATGACTACATTCTAGATACTCATGGTGCAGTCGGATATTTAGGGCTCAAGAAATATCTAAAAAAGAACTCAAAAGAAATAGGTGTATTTTTAGAAACTGCGCATCCAATTAAATTCGCGGATCATATAGAAAAAGAAATCGGAATTTCAATCGATATGCCAGAGAGAATAATTGCACTTACAAAAAAAGAAAAAAAATATATAGATATAAATAATTACAAAGAATTTAAAAAATATATACTTAATTTAAATTCTTAGCAAGAACATAATAATTTTGATCAATTTTAAATTCACCAGACTCTAACTCTATTTTTTGCCAAACACTACTGGGTACTATTCTTTTAGAATTTCCACCAACTAGAATGTCAATAGGCATTTCGAAATTATTTACTACATCATTCCATCTGTATGTTAATAACTGATCTTTAATTGAATATTCAAAAACTGGAACTCTTATATCTCTTAGATATTGATTAAAAAATGGGTTTAGGTTCATTTCCATTTTTTCGGAAATGTATTTTTCAATTTGAGAAGTCTCTACCGTTTGGTGATAAAAATCTTTATTTAAGCCTCTTAAAATCTGTCTCCACTTCTCATCATTATCTGCTAATTGTCTTAATGTGTGAAGAAGGTTAGCTCCTTTAGTGTACATATCTCCAGAACCTTTTTGATTTACATTATATTCTCCAATAATTTTTTGTTTATTCCCAATTCCTCTTCTAGTACCTATCACATATTCAGAAGATGCTTTACTTCCATAATGATAATCTAAAAAAAGATTTTCTGAATAAGTAGTAAAACTTTCGTGAACCCACATATCAGCAATGTCTTTGTAAGTAATATTGTTAGCAAACCATTCATGTCCTGACTCATGTATAATTATATAATCAAACTTCAAACCCCATCCAGTACCAGACAAATCTCTTCCCAAGTAGCCTTGCTTATATTTATTGCCATAAGTCACTGAACTTTGGTGTTCCATTCCCAAATAAGGTGTCTCTACTAATTTAAAGCTATCTTCATAAAATGGATAAGGACCAAACCAGTGCTCAAAAGCTTCCATGGTTCTAGCAGCATCTTTAAAATGAGTTTTAGCTTTTTCCAAATTATAACTCAAAACGTAATAATCCATATCTAAATCTCCTTTCTCACCTTGGTATATTTCAGAAAAATTAACGTAATCAGCAATATTTATATTAACTCCATAATTGTTGATTGGATTCAAAACTTCCCAGTGATATGTAGTTGTAGTTTCTTTTTTATCAACATCTATTAAACGTCCGTTAGACACATTCATTAAACCATTAGGAACATTAACGCTAATCAACATACTCTCAGCTTCATCATACATATGATCTTTATTAGGCCACCAAACACTTGCACCTAATCCTTGACAAGAGGATGCAATAAAGTGATTTCCATTATCATCTTTTTCCCACGAAATTCCTCCGTCCCATGGTGCTCTTACCGCTTTCCTAGGCTTACCCTCGTAATAAACTTTAATCTCGTTTTTCGCTCCTTTAATCTGCGATTTATTTAACTTGATGAAATGAGCATTACCATCTTTTCTTATTTGTAAATCAAAACCATCCTGCTCAGCACTAACTAACTTTAATGGAGATTGTAAATCAATTTGCATTTCAGAATAAGGATTCAAAACAGTATAACTTATAGTATTAGATCCAGAAATTGTTCTTTCTTCAGGGTCTACAACAATATCTAAATGATAACGGTTTAAATCCCACCATATTCTTTCTTTAGTAATTGATCCTCTTAAACTATCTTGATGTGTATAATTTGATTTTTTTTCTTGAGAATAAGCAAAAAACATAAAAAAACTAAATATTGTAATAATAAGTGATTTTGAATTCATGGTTATATTAGTTTAAATTAAAATGGTGTATCTATTTTTATAATAATAATTGTAAAGTAAATAATTTTCAACGAAATTTGTAGAGATATTATTGATTTTATGAAAAAAACTAAATTATACGATTCCCATATTAAATACGGAGCTAAATTAGTACCATTTGCAGGTTATTTAATGCCTGTTCAATACGAAGGTATTAACATTGAACATTTAAATGTAAGACAAAATGTAGGCCTTTTTGATGTGTCTCATATGGGGGAATTTATTTTAGAAGGAGATCAATCATTGAACTTACTTCAACTTATATGCTCTAACGATGTGTCGATTATTGCAGATGGAAAAGCACAATATAATTGCTTAGTTAATGAATTAGGTGGTATTGTTGATGATTTAATAATCTATAAATTTCACAATAAAAAATTCATGCTCGTAGTTAATGCTGCAAATATTGATAAAGACTGGGATTGGATTACGCATTATAACAAAGGTTTTAATAATGAATTAAAAAATATTTCCAATACAACTTCCTTATTAGCTCTTCAAGGCCCTAAATCATATGACGTTTTACAAAAGTTAGTAAGTTTTGATGTAAAAACCTTGGAATATTACAGCTTTGTTAATGTTGATTTTGATTGCTTTAAAGATGTTATAGTCTCGACAACAGGATATACTGGTTCTGGAGGATTTGAAATTTATTGTAAAAATGACGATGTTAAGCTAATGTGGGAGCTTTTGTTTGAAGCTGGCAAAGAATTTGGCATTAAACCCATAGGCCTAGCAGCTAGAGACACTCTAAGACTAGAAATGGGCTATTGCTTATATGGAAATGATATAAACGATCTTACTAACCCTATAGAAGCCGGGTTAAAATGGATTACAAAAACTAACAAAAATTTTATAGGTAAAGAAAAGATAATTGATGTATTAGAAAATGGAATAAATAAAAAACTAATTGGGTTTAAAATAAAAGAAAGAGGAATTCCAAGAGCTGGTTATAAAATTTTTGATCAAGAAGAAAATGAAATTGGAGTTGTCACATCAGGGACTATGTCACCATGTCTAAAAAAAGGAATTGGATTGGGCTATGTAAATACAACTAATTCAAAAATAGAGACAACAATATTAATTGAAATAAGAAACAAGAAACTAGAAGCTCATGTTGTAAAATTACCTTTTGTAATTACATAGGAAATGAATAAAATTTTAATTTTTGGAGGAAGCGGGTCTTTAGGACAAGCTATTTTCAAAGAATTAATACCTTTTTTTGATATTTACTCTACCTACTTCACTCAAAATAAATTTAAAAACAACAATAGATATTTTTACTTTAACATATCTAATGATTTTAATGATTTATTAAATAAAACAAGACCTAATCTGATTATATCTAGTCTAAAAGGAGATTACAACACACAAGTTAAATTTCACGAAAATCTAATTAAGTACTGTGAAATAAACAAAACTAAGCTATTGTTTATTTCTTCTTCTAATGTATTTGACTACTTTACAAACTTTCCTAGTTATGAAAATGATAAAACATTTTCTAATAGTATTTACGGAAAGGTCAAGATAAATATTGAAAATAAAATTTTAAGAATGAAAACTAAAAACTGGGTTATTCTAAGATCTGCAATATTATTTGATAAAAGATCTGCAAGATTAAAAAATTTAATAAATGACGTCAAACATTCTGTTCCTATAGAAATATTCCCAAACTTAATTGTCAATATAAATTCAACTGAAATTTTTGTTAAACAAATACATTATATAATTAGCAGAAAACTTAAAGGAATTTTTCACCATGGATCTAAAGACCTAATTAATCATGATGAATTTATTTTTTCAATAATTAAAAATAAAAATTTAAAAGAAGTCAATTATAAGTTTGTTTACACGACTAATGAAAATAGATATTTAGCATTGTTTTCAAGCACTAATTTATTTCCAAAACATTTGCAATTTACTCATGAAGATGTTTTATTAGAAATGTTTGAGTAAAATTATAATACCTATTTTTAATGTATATAAATATAAAATATGGGAAGAGCATTTGAATTTAGAAAGGCAAGGAAAATGAAAAGGTGGTCAGCTATGGCAAAAACCTTTACAAGGATAGGAAAAGACATTGTAATGGCCGTAAAAGATGGCGGTCCGGTAATTGAAAGTAATTCTAAGCTAAGAGCAGTAATTCAAAATGCAAAAGCTGCCAATATGCCTAAAGAGAATGTAGAAAGAGCCATAAAAAAAGCTTCAGACAAGTCAACTGAAAACTATAAAGAAATTATTTTTGAAGGATATGGCCCATTTGGTATTGCTATTATAGTTGAAACAGCGAGTGATAACAATAACAGAACAGTAGCTAACGTAAGAAGTTTATTTAATAAAAATGGTGGCAATTTAGGCACAGCAGGATCAGTTGAATTCATGTTTGACAGAGTATGTAGCTTTAAAATTAAATCTAATACAGATATTGAGGAATTAGAATTAGATTTTATTGACTTTGGGGTAGATGAAGTCATTCAGGAAGAGGATGGTGTGGTGTTTTATTCTCCATTTGAAAATTACGGATCTATTCAAAAAGAAATTGAAAAAAAAGATATTGAGATTATTTCTTCAGAGTTTGAAAGAATTCCAAAACAACTAAAAGCGTTAAATGATGAACAAAAGGAAGAGTTGGATATTTTAATAGAAAAAATTGAAGAAGACGACGATGTTCAAAACGTATTTCACAACATGGAGTGAGTTTAAGAGAATTCTGAGATTTTACCTTCAATTCCTTTAAAAAAAAGTTTTAAAAACTTAATATCTTTTTCTATATCTCCAGTTATATAATAAGGTTCAGAAATTTTAATTTCCTTATCCTTAAAGTTTAATGAAGCACTAATAATAGGAACATTAGCTTCTTTTGCGATATAATAAAACCCAGTTTTCCATTTATCAACTTTTTTTCTGGTGCCTTCAGGTGATAGCGCAAGTCTCAATAAATCATTGTTTTTAAAAACATCAGCAATTCGCTTGACGTTATTTGATTTACTTCCCCTTTCTACAGGCTTCCCCCCCATTAATCTAAAAAAATATCCAAGTGGAAATTTAAAAAGTTCTTTTTTTCCAATGAAATTAATTTCTTGTTTGATTACTTTTCTAGCCATTATTGCAATAAATAAGTCGTGCCAGTGAGTGTGAGGTGCAGCAATAATTACACATTTTTTTAACAAATCAGTATGACCTGTCACTTTCCATTTTAGTAATTTATTGAAAATAAATTTCGTTATTAAAAGCATTAAATAATTTTTCTAGCATTAATTAGATCATCCATGGTGTCAATACCTAAACCATTGTAATTAGTTTCAATCATCATGATTTTTTTTCCATGTTCTAGATACCTTAATTGCTCTAGTTTTTCAGTCTTTTCTAAAGGAGTTGGTTTTGAGTTATAAAAGTCGAGTAAACTTTTCTTTCTAAATGCATAAACTCCTATATGCTTAAAGAAAGATGTTTTACCGTCACCTGATCTGACATATGGAATTGGAGATCTTGAGAAATATAATGCAAAATTATTTGAATCTACAACAACTTTAACGACGTTAGGATTAGTAATTTCATTAACATCAGATGTTTTTTGCATAAGAGAAGCTAAATCAATATTGTTGTTTACATCTGTTTTAAATAAATTAATTAGTTTACTTAAACTATTAACATCAATAAAAGGTTCATCCCCTTGAATATTTACTATTATATCTGTAGAAATATCCGAAGAAAATTCTGCAATTCGATCAGATCCTGAAATATGCTCTGTTGAACTCATTAATACTTGACCACCATAATCTTTAAGACAATCATAAATTAATTTAGAATCAGTAATTACATAAACCTCATTAAATAATTTAGATTTTAAAGCATTTTTATAAGTTCTTAAAATTACTGGTTCTCCTCCCAAATCCATCATCAATTTGCCAGGTAACCTTTCAGAATTAAACCTTGCAGGAATCATTGCAACGACTTTCATGAGTTTTTTTTTCAAAAATACATTTTTATTTAAAAACCAATTAAGTATAATTTCCGTTCGGCTCTAGTTACAGCAGTATATAGCCATCTATAATAATCAATATTTGGACCATCTTTAAGATATGGTTTTTCTAAAAACACTACAGGCCACTGACCACCTTGAGCTTTGTGACAAGTTATAGCATAGGAAAACTTAACTTGAAGAGCGTTAAAAAAAGGATTTTCTTTAGTTTTCAAGAACCTTTTATACTTTGATTTAATGCTATTATAATCATTTTGTACTTCATGGTATAACTTATTAGATTGTTCGTATGATAATGAGGGTGTATCTAAATCTAAAGTATTTAAAATAATTACAGTATCAAAAGTAGGCTGATCTGTGTAATCAACCATCTTGATCTTCACTTCTGCAAACTCAAATCCATAGAGGTCTTTAATTGAAAATATCTCAAGGATTTGAACAATATCTCCATTAGCTAAAAAAGGGATTTCAGAATCAGGAGAAGTCCAGAAATAATTGTTTTTTGTAATCATTAATAAATCTCCAACACAAACTTTGTTTTCATGAGCTAAAATAGTTTTTCTAATTTGTTGATTATATTGATTAGCTCTCTTATTAGATCTAACTATAATTATTGAATTTTCTGAGCCACTTGAATTATAAGACGATTCTATAGCTTCTTGAATATCAAATCCATCAGATAAAAATTCTATATCAGAAAAATTATCAAATTTAAAATCAATTAAATTGTTTGATATGTTATTTCTAATAGAAGTAGCATTTATTAATATTCCTGATTCTTCAGCTTGTCTGACTACATCATTGATCTCATACTCATATGAATCTACATTATAAAATTCTTTTATAAAAGCTGAATCAAGTGCTGGACTAATTGTTTGTTTAACTGGGGGGAGTTGAGCCGTATCTCCTAAAAATATCAGCTTTGAATTAGTTTTAAAATCTACGTAACTAAAAATGTCTTTTAATATTGATTTTTTATCAAATAAATCGGTAGAGTTCGAAAAATCAGAAATCATTGATGCCTCATCTACTATAAACAAAGTATTTTTAATTTTATTTACCTTTAATTTAGTTTGAAACTTTCCAGATTTATCAATTTTAGAATAATATATTTTT
>CAJWFY010000005.1 GCA_913031655.1 uncultured Flavobacteriaceae bacterium | reverse complement strand
AGTAAATATATTAGAAACTATCGTTAAAATAAAACTAATTTATTAACACTTTTTAACCACTTTATTCAAACTGTATAGTTACTATATCTCTATATTTTAATCCAAACAAACTACTGGCTCCCCCTGTTTGTCCGGGATTGCTCTTGTATATAGCCAGTTCTAGAAAATTTGATTTATTAAAAAGAGCAATTTTTTTACCTTCTTCTTTTCTTATTTCTTTTTTAACATCAAACTTAATTGCTTCACTATAAGAATTTACAATTGATTCAAATTTATAATTTCTAGCGTTTATTGTATATGGTCTCGATTTTCCAAATTCATCAAAAATAGTCTTGGAAATATTAGTTACAACATTTTCATAATTATCTATATAAATAATATTCCCAGTAATTTCTTTATTTTTTTCATTGATTATGGGGTTTATATCGTAAAGTTCTTTTAATTCATAAACTCTTTTACCAACAAGATCAATAGAACCTCCTCTATAAATATGGGCAGCTACTTTAACAAACACATCTAAGACTGGAAAACTAGTAGATTTTTCATTATGAATATTTATTTCAATTATTTTTTCAGGATTAATTTTAGAAGATATTAGAGACATTATCCCATTATTAGCACATATAAAATAATGGCCATCTAAAATCATAGCAATATGATTTTGATCAGGTGTTTTTTCAGAATCTATTCCAATAATATGAATTGATCCCTCTGGAAAGTTTTTGTAAGAGTTTTGTATTATGTAAGCACCTTCAATTATGTTAAAAGGAGATACATTGTGCGATATATCAATGATATTTATATTTTTAATCTCATTATGAAGAGCTCCTTTTAATGAGCCAACAAAGTGATCTTTGTTACCAAAATCAGTTGTTAATGTAATTAGGCTCATTTGTTAAAAAAAATTAATATTTAAAATCAAAAATTACATAAATTTACAACTTGACAATTAATAAAACGCATAGCTTAAGTGAAAAAAATTGAATATTTTATTAAACAGATACATCCTCTAGAATTTTTTGATAAAAAAAACTATGATCTTGTTTCTTTAATAAAGAAACATTTTACTAAAATTAAAATAATTTCAAAAGGAGATCGGTTGATATTTAATGGAGAAGATTCTTCTGTAACTCAATTAACTTCTAGGTTAGACACCTTATCACTTCTTATCAAAAATAAAAACAATATTATTAACGATAAGTTTATAAACTCTATTTTAAGTGGTAATGGTAAAGAAATAATTAAAGCCAATCAAACTAGACTTATTTTGTATGGTGTTGGTAAGAAACCAATTAAGGCACATACTATTAATCAAATTAAGATTGTTGATGCTTTCGATGATAATGATATGGTTTTTGCTATAGGTCCAGCCGGAACTGGAAAAACTTATACTGGAATTGCTATCGCAGTTAAAGCATTAAAAGATAAAACTGTTAAAAAGATAATATTAACTAGACCAGCTGTTGAGGCAGGGGAGAGCTTAGGCTTTTTGCCTGGAGATTTAAAAGATAAATTAGATCCCTATATGCAACCATTATATGATTCATTAAAAGAAATGATTGCCACTGAAAAGTTAGAAGATTACATTAACAGAGGAATTATTGAAATAGCTCCTTTGGCATATATGAGAGGAAGAACATTAGATGGTGCTTTTGTCATTTTAGATGAAGGACAAAATACAACTCATAATCAAATGAAAATGTTTTTAACGAGAATGGGTAATAATGCAAAATTTATGATAACCGGAGATCCTGGTCAAATTGATTTGCCTAAAAAATTTACATCTGGTTTAAAAGAAGCAAGTATTTTACTTAAAAATATTGAAGGTATTAAAATCGTACAGTTGGATGATAGTGATGTGTTAAGACATGAGGTGGTTAAAAGAATTATAGAAGCTTATAAGACAAATGAAGAATTAATATGAATTCAATTACAAGAACAGATTTTAAATTTGAAAATCAAATTTCTAAATATTCAGGAAAAGTTAGAGATGTATACAACATTGACAATAAATATTTAGTAATGGTAGCTTCAGACAGGTTATCTGCCTTTGATGTTGTTTTACCTAAGGGTATTCCATATAAAGGTCAGATTTTGAATCAGATTGCATGTAAAATGTTAAATGAAACATCTCATATTGTTAAAAACTGGTTAATAGACTCCCCTGATCCAAACGTTTCAATTGGGCAAATTTGTAAACCTTTTAAAATTGAAATGGTAATAAGAGGTTATTTGTCTGGGCATGCTGCAAGACTATATAACTCTGGAATAAGACAAATTTGTGGTATTAATATGGCTGAGGGGATGGTGGAAAATGACAAGTTCAATACTCCAATTATAACACCCACTACCAAAGCAATAAATGGCCAGCATGATGAAGATATTTCAAAAGATGATTTACTAAATAAAAATATCGTTTCTAGAGAAGATTATAAAATATTAGAAGATTATACCTATAAGTTGTTTTCTGAAGGTTCAAGAATAGCAAATAAACAAGGTTTAATATTGGTAGATACTAAATACGAGTTTGGCAAAAATTCAAGTGGAGATATAATTTTAATTGATGAAATACATACTCCAGACTCTTCTAGGTATTTTTATTTAGATTCATATAAAAAATTACAGAGTTCAGGAGCTACTCAAAAACAATTATCTAAAGAATTTGTGAGGCAGTGGCTTATAAGTAAAGGTTTTCAAGGAAAAGAAGGAGAAAATATTCCAGAAATGAGTTCAGACTATATAAAAGAAGTTTCAGAAAGATATATAGAACTTTATGAAAAAATTACTGGTTCTAAGTTTGTTAAATCAGAAACAAGCGATATTCAATCAAGAATTCAGTTTAATGTTAATTCTTATTTTAAATCAAAATAAGCAGAAACTATATTTTTAACATTATAACTATGATCTATCCATAACAGATCATTCTTTTTATTTAACCAAGTAATTTGCCTTTTTGAATATCTTCTTGTGTTTTTTTTAATTTCTTCAATGTAACTTTCTAATGGGTTTGTACTATTTAAATAATCAAAAAGCTCTTTATATCCAACTGTCTGAAGTGCAGTCAGATTCATGTACTTTTTAAGTGATTTAACTTCATCTAGTAACCCGCTTTCAAGCATTTGATCAACTCTTTTATTAATTAAATCATATAAATCTTTTCTTTCGATATTAATTGCAATTGGAAAAACTTTATACGGACGATTTACTTTAGTTTTATTTAAAAAACTAGAGTAAGGTTTTTTAGATGAAATACAAACTTCTAAAGCTCTGATAATTCTTCTAGAATTGTAAATATCTATTTTTTTATAGTATTGTGGATCAAGCTCTTTTAATTTATTCTGAAGGAACTTTATCCCCTTCACCGTATACTGCTTGTTTAAATCATTTCTAATACCCAAATCAACTTCGGGAAATTTATCTAATCCATATATCGAGGCGTCCATATACAACCCAGATCCTCCAACCATTATCATGAAATCGTTAGTTTTAAACTGGTTATTTAAAATTTCATTTGATTCAATTTCAAAATCATTAATGGTATAACGATCTAAAATAGATTTATGCTGTATACAGTGGTGTTTCACTGTAGAAAGCTCAATAACAGAGGGCACCCCAGTTCCAATACTCATCTCTTTATAAAACTGTCTTGAATCACAAGAGATAATTTCACAATTTAATAATTGGGCTAACTCTATACTAAACTTCGTTTTACCAACTGCCGTAGGTCCAGAAATAGTAATTAAAGTTTTTCTCATACTAGATGATCAATATTAATTATCTTTTCAATTTTATGTTTATTCAAATAATTAATTATCAATAACTTAGATCCTTCATTTTTTTCTGAATTAGTAATTAAAGACTCTAAAATTTCTATATTATTTATTTGATAGTTAAGAGTGAAATATCCGTAACCAATGTATTTATTATTTTTAATTAAAAGCACACTTTTTTCATCAACATCTCTTCCTTTATCTATTATCAACATATTAGTAAATGGAAAACTATGATTTTTTAATATTTCAGAAATATTTAAGTTGCTTTCCTTAGACTTGTTACTTTCTAGATTATATTTTATGTTTAAAACAGATAGTTTTTTATTAGCAAGTTTTAAAGATGGATATGTTTCAACAAATTCTATAGAGTCGTGGTAATGTGATATTCTTAGAAATTTAAAATTATTGATATCTGTGCAAATTTCAAGACCAAATTTTTTAATTATAGTTTTTAATAATCTGTTGAACTTAGGTTGATGTACTTTTATCTCCTTATTTTCTTTTAATAGAGCTATCAGTTCACTCCCTGTATTTTCATAGCTAACATCAGATAATTCTAATCGAATTTTTAATGATTTATTGCTACTTCCAGTTAAATGTTGATTGACTCTGTTTTTGATCGATTTACTTTTTCCTATATAAATGATTTTCCCGTTATTATCAAGAAAATAATATATTCCTGTTTCATTTTTTAAATTTTTCAATAAATCAACCCATTTGTTTTTTTTTGGTTTAATATCTGTTTTAATTGAACTATTAAATATTTCTTTATTAATATCTTTCACTAATAACAACTTAAATAATTCCACTGTAGCTTTAGCATCTCCAGAAGCTCTATGTCTATTACTAATTGGAATTCCAAGTGATTTCACCAAGTTCCCTAATTTATAAGAATCCATATTAGGAATTAGTTTTTTTGATAGATTAACAGTGCATAGTTGAGGAGTTATAAAATCATATCCTAATCTGTCAAACTCAATTTTCAGCATCCTGTAGTCAAACGATGAATTATGCGCTACAAGAATAGTTTTATCTGTAATTTCTAATATTCTTTTAGCAATTTGAAAGAATTTTGGTGCATTTACTAACATGTTATCCGTTATTCCTGTTAATTGCTGCACAAATGGTTGAATAGGTATTTCTGGGTTAACTAAACTTATAAATTGATCAATAACATCTACTCCATCAAACTTATAGATGGCAATTTCAGTAATGCCTTCTTCGTTAAATTTTCCACCCGTTGTTTCTACATCAATAATTGAATACAATATTTTTTTATTTACGTTTACCAAAGATAGTGCTACCTAACCTTATAAGGTTACTTTGACATTCAATAGCTATATTATAATCTCCGCTCATACCCATTGATAAAATTTCAAGAGACAATGTTTCTTTGTGCTTATTAAATAAATCTTTTAAAAAGTTAAACTGATTCTTTATAACATATTGATTATCAGTAAAACTAGCCATACCCATTAATCCAACAACTTTAAGGTTGTTAAATGTCGATAATAGTTCATCTTTTAAAATCACATGAAAATCGTCAACTGAAAAACCAAATTTTGTTTTATCATTAGAGATATCAATCTGAATCAAAACATTAATTGTTCTATTATTTTTAATTGCTTGTTTATTAATCTCTCTAATTAATTTTATACTATCTACACTATGAATTAAATGAATAAATGGTGCTATATATTTAACCTTATTAGATTGAAGGTGACCAATCATGTGCCACTTAATGTTTTTTGGAAGAGAATCATATTTTGAAACAAGCTCTTGAATTTTGTTTTCTCCAAAATCTAATTGTCCTGTTTTATAAGCTGATTTTATATCCTCAATAGGTTTAGTTTTTGAAACCGCGACGAGTTTTACATCTTCAGGTAATTCAGATTTGATTTTCAATAAATTATTAGCAATTTTCATTGAATTTTATTAATAATTTTATTTGCTAAATTCAGAGCTAAATAACCATCTTCTAAACTAATAACTGGCTTTGAATTATTTTTTATTGAATAAGCAAATGAATTATGCTCTTCAACAATTGCATTAGTTATTTTAATTTCTGGATTATTATAATGTATTTGCTTTTTATCTCCCTTAGAATTTTCAATAATCATTGCATATTTGTCTGAATTGTTAATTGTATTAGATATTTTAACAACTTCACTTTTCTTTTCTAAAAAATCTAAAGATATATAGGCGTCATTTTGAAAAAAACGTGTTTTTCTCATATTTTTTAATGAGATTCTACTCGATGTGAAGTTTGCTACACAACCATTTTCAAATTCTACTCTTGCATTAGTGATATCAGGCGTATCACTAATTACACAAACTCCGTTTGCACTAACTGATTTAATTTTTGATTTGACTATGCTAAGAACAATATCTATATCATGAATCATAAGGTCTAGTACTACAGAGACATCATTACCTCTTGGATTAAACTCAGCAAGCCTGTGACATTCTATGAATTTTGGATTATCAATAGTTTCTTTCAAACTAACGTAAGCTGGATTAAAACGTTCAACATGTCCTACTTGACCAATAAGACTTTTGTCCTTTGCTAATTGTACTAACTCTTTAGCTTGCTCAACAGTTGAAGTAATTGGCTTTTCTACAAAAATATGTTTATTATTTTCTAAACATTTCTTTGCTATCTCATAATGAGTAGGGGTGTTAGAACAAATAAAAACAACATCAACTGAACTTATTAAATCAATTGAATCTTTAAAATAAACGTTGTCGGTTCCTAAATCTTTAGATTTTTTTAAATCTTTATCATGAAAACCTATAACTTGATATAAACTTGACTCATTAAGAAGTTTAAGGTGAATAGCTCCCAAATGACCTGTTCCGATAACACCTACTTTTATCATTTAATATTTTTTTCAAAAATACAATTCTTATTTATTAATTTTATAATAATTAAAAGCTATTGTTAGATACTTCAAAACATAAGGGTTTAAGAAAAAGATTAGTTGAAGAACTAATTAAGAAGGGTATTGATTCAAAAATGGTTTTAAACGCTATTTTAAACATTCCAAGACATTTCTTTATTGATAATGATTTTGAGTCACATGCTTATATAGATAAGGCGTTTCCTATTGATTCTAATCAGACTATATCACAGCCTTATACAGTGGCATTTCAAACTTCGGTACTAGAAATAGAAAAAAACGATAAAGTTCTTGAGATTGGAACAGGATCTGGCTATCAAACAGCTGTGTTAGTCAAACTAAGTTCTAATGTATACACTATTGAAAGGCAACATGTATTATACAGGAAATCTATGAAAAGGTTGAATATGTTAGGATATTCACCAAAATTAATAAAATATGGAGATGGTTATTTAGGCTTGCCAGAACATGCGCCATTTGATAAAATATTAGTTACAGCAGGAGCTTCTGAAATTCCAAAAAAACTACTTCTTCAATTAAAAATAGGAGGAAAGATTATTATTCCTGTTGGAGATATGAATCAAGAAATGATATTAATAAACAGAAAAAGTGAAACTAAATTTGAGAAAAAAAAATTAGGGAAGTTTAATTTTGTTCCGATGCTAAAAAAGGTTAATTAAATTATTTCTTTTTTAGTCTGTCCAGTTGTATTTTGTTTTCTCTATTTTTTATAGCATGTCTTTTATCATATGTTTTTTTTCCCTTGGCTAACGAAATTAAAATTTTAGCAAAACCATTATCACTAATAAATACTTTTAATGGGATTATAGTTAGTCCAGTGTTTCGAACTTCTTTGAATAATTTTTTTAATTCTTTTTTATTTAAAAGTAATTTTCTTTGACTTCTAGTTTGGTGATTGTATTGGTTTCCAAAAGAATATTCATCAATAAACATGTTAACAATAAACAATTCACCTGAATCATTAAATTCACAAAAACTTTCAGAAATAGATGCTTTACCGTCTCTTATAGATTTAATTTCTGTTCCAGTTAAAACAACTCCAGCTGAATACTGATCTATTAATTCGTATTCAAATTTGGCTTTCTTATTTAGTATATTTACTTTTTTAATCACAGAACAAAGTTAACAAGTATATTTTACTTAATATGGCTAAAATAAATTGGATTGAAATTAATTCTATAAATGATATTCCAAAATCAAATAATAATTACATTATAATTTTCAAACACTCACCCAGATGTATTGTTAGTAAAATAGTTTTTAAAAGATTTGAATTAGAATTTACTGATAATCTAAGCATTCAAAAATACATCTACATTGATGTAATTACAATGAAAAAACTTTCAAATGATATTTCAGTTAAATACAATGTATATCATGAATCTCCACAACTTTTACTAATAAAGGAAGATGAAGTTTTATATCATTCGTCACATTCAGATATTAAATTTTCTAATTTGAATGATTATTTAAACTAAATTGTTAATTGTTTTTTGATTTTATCTAATTTATTTATTGGTTTGATCTTTTATCATGTTTAAATTTGTTTAAAATTTATAAAATGAGAGTCGATAAGGAAATAAATAATTTAATTCATAAAGAAGAAATAAGACAATTGAATGGAGTAGAGTTAATTGCTTCTGAAAATTTCACAAGTCCTGCAGTTATGGCAGCTACTGGCTCAATTTTAACAAATAAATATGCAGAAGGATATCCTGGAAAAAGATATTATGGAGGATGTGAGGTTGTAGATGAAATAGAAACCTTAGCTATAAATAGAGCTAAAGAACTCTTTGGGGCCTGTTACGCTAATGTTCAACCTCATTCTGGATCACAAGCTAATACAGCAGTTTATCATGCATTTTTAAATCCTGGTGATAAAATACTAGGTTTCGACTTGTCACATGGTGGTCACTTAACCCATGGTTCTCCTGTAAATTTTAGTGGAAGATTATATGACCCTGTTTTTTATGGAGTTGAAAAAGAAACAGGAATATTAAATTACGATAAGATTTTAGAAATTGCTAAAAAAGAAAATCCAAAATTAATTATTGCTGGTGCTTCCGCTTATTCTAGAGATATTGATTTTGAAAAGTTTAGAGAAATCGCAGATCAAGTAGATGCTTTTTTATTAGCAGATATATCTCACCCATCTGGTTTAATTGCAAAAGGTATTTTAAACGATCCTATTCCTCACTGCCATGTTGTAACTACCACAACACATAAAACATTGAGAGGGCCAAGAGGAGGTTTGATTCTAATGGGAGAAGATTTTGATAACCCATTTGGGATTAAATTAAAGAACGGTTCATTAAAAAAAATGTCTTCATTATTAGATTTAGCTGTATTTCCTGGAAACCAAGGTGGCCCATTGGAACATGTAATTGCTGGAAAAGCGATTGCATTTGGAGAAGCATTGAAAGATGATTTTATGACTTACATGATTCAGGTAAGACAGAATGCAAAAGTAATGGCGGAAGAGTTTGTTAAAAGAGATTATAAAATAATTTCTGGGGGAACAGATAATCATATGATGTTAATCGATTTAAGGAATAAAAATATTTCAGGTAAAGACGCTGAACTAGTATTAGTTAAAGCTGATATTACAGCAAACAAAAACATGGTACCGTTTGACGATAAGTCTCCTTTTGTTACTTCAGGGATTAGATTTGGAACCCCTGCAATAACTACTAGAGGACTTAAAGAAAAAGACATGGTTACTATAGTAGATTTAATAGATAGAGTTATTAAACAACCTGATAACGATATGGAGATAAACAGTGTAAAGAAAGAAGTGAATCAATTAATGAAAGGAAGAGCATTGTTTAATTATTGATTTTCTAATATTTTAATTTCAAATAATTTATTCCAATTTTTTCCAGTAACAAAAAAGGTTTTTCTTTGTTTGTTATATGCTATTCCATTTAAAACATCAAGTTTAGGATGCTGTTTTACTTTTGTTTTTAAACCGCTAAAATCAATAACACCTTCAACTTTACCACTTTGAGGATCTATAATCAAACCTACTTCCTTATTAAATTGGTAAGTATTTGCATAAATTTTCCCATCATACCATTCTAATTCATTTATTTTTTTAATTATTTTATTATCAGTTACAACACTGAAATTATCAAGTTCGGTCAAGTTTATTGGGTCAAGAATCCAGATTTTTTCTGTACCATCTGATTTGTATAATTTCTCACCATCATTACATAGACCCCAACCCTCAAGACTGTTTTTATAATTAAATGATTTAATTAAATTAAAATCACTTTTATTATACACAAAACCAATCTTTTCCTTCCAAGTTAATTGAAAAATTTTATCATTCATAATTGTTATTCCTTCCCCAAAATATGATTTATCTAAAAATATTTTTTTTATAACTTTTCCTGTTTTAAAATCTACTTTTTTTAATGTTGAAAATCCATATTGTCCTGTTCCCTCGTACAAGTTAAAATCCTTATCGAATTCAAGACCCTGTGTATATGAATTCATGTCGTGATCAAATTCATTTATAATTTTATAAGTGTAAAGCTTAGGCTTAGTGTCAGAATATATAATTATATTTTTTTGAATAATGAAATTTTCATCATCTACTTTGAAAGAAGCTTTTATAGTATTAACCCCAAGCTTATTATTCAAAACATACTTAGGACTAATTTCCACACTATCTATTGAGAAAATTAGATCTGATAAAGCATTTTCTGAGGGGTTATTAATTACTAAATTTATAATGTTACCATTATTTAAATACTCATTTGTTTTAGAAATATCTATAGAATAGTTATGGTTTACATTAACACCACAAGAGGATATAGTTAATAATATAAATAGATTAATGATTCTCATTTTAAAAATTTTATTAACCAAATTTAAATATTAATAATTAACCCTAAACATATTTAATTATAAAAACTTATATATATATATTTGTAATGGGCAAGTCTTACACAACCAGCTCCTATTTAATCCCCCAGGGTGGGAACACAGCAAGGGTCGATGGTTGTAGCAGTGTGATGTAAGTAGCTTGCCCTTTTTTTATGTCTAAAATAGTTCTAGTTACTGGCGCATCATCAGGAATAGGTAAATCTATTGCTCTTTATTTATCTTCTAAAGGGTTTAAAGTATACGGAACATGCCGTGATCCTAAAAAATATGATATTATAGATTTTTCTTTATTAAAATGTGATATAACCATAGTTAATCAAATTAAGGATGTTGTTAGTTTTGTTCTAAAAAAAGAAGGAAGAATAGATATATTAATAAACAATGCTGGAATAGGAATCACTGGACCATTAGAGGAGACATCTGAATCTGATATTAAATTTGCTTTTGAAACAAACTTTTTTGGACCAATTAATATCATCAAGGAATGTATTCCCTCAATGAGAAAACAGGAAACTGGTTTAGTTATTAATATTACTTCTGTAATGGGCTATTTTGCAATGCCATTTAGAGGGGTTTATAGTGCTACTAAAAGTTCAATGGAAATAATTGGAGAAGCATTTAGTATGGAATTAAATAAATTCAATATTAAAGTGGTTAATATAGCGCCTGGTGATTTTAAAACTAATATAATTTCTAGAAGAATAAACAGTCCTAGTGTTCCGAAATCTTCTTATGAAAAAGATTATGTAAAAAGCATTAATTCTGCTAACAGTCATGTGAATAATGCTCTATCACCTATTATTATTTCAAAATTAGTTTATAAAATAATTAATTCTAAAAATCCAAAAATTCATTATAAAGTAGGAACATTTATTCAAAAATTTTCTATAATTTTAAAGAGACTGCTACCTGATAGATTATTTGAAAAAATAATACTTTATTATAATAAAAATTAAACTTATTAATTATGAAATTCTTTATAGATACAGCTAACCTAGAACAAATAAAAGAAGCACAAGACTTAGGCGTACTTGATGGTGTAACTACAAATCCATCATTAATGGCTAAAGAAGGAATCTCCGGTCATCAAAATATTTTAGATCACTATGTAAAGATTTGTAATATTGTTGATGGTGATGTTTCTGCCGAAGTAATTTCTACTGATTTTAAAGGAATGATTAAAGAGGGTGAAGCTCTTGCTAAATTACATTCTCAAATTGTTGTTAAAATCCCTATGATTTTAGAAGGTATAAAAGCAATTAAATATTTTTCAAACAAAGGGATAAGAACTAATTGTACACTGATTTTTTCTGTTGGCCAAGCTCTTATAGCTGCTAAGGCTGGAGCTACGTATGTATCACCCTTTATTGGAAGGTTAGATGATATTTCAACTGACGGACTTAATTTGATTTCTGAAATTGCAAATATTTATGATAATTATGCTTTCAATACTCAAATACTTGCTGCATCAATTCGACATACAATGCATGTGATAGATTGTGCTAAGATTGGAGCTGATGTAATGACAGGTCCACTTTCATCAATTAAGGGATTAATAAAACACCCGTTGACTGATATTGGATTAGAGAAGTTCTTGGCAGATTATAAAAAAGGAAATTAATTTAAGTTTAGATAAGTTTCTAAATCGTTAATAGTCAAAATTTTAGTTATTTCTCCCTTTTCGTTTGTTATGATGGCTTTATTGAGATTGTTTAATACCATTTTTTTACTCATATTTTCAAAATTTACTGATCTAAAGTGACTAAAGTGAGCTCTATTTTTATATTTATTTAATACACTTATCCATTTTTCATTATCTACATTAATGTTGATGGCATGAAAATCATAATTTATTTCATTATCTAATATCCTGTTAATTCTATTAAATAATCCAATTTGATGAGAGTTTTGTTCATATGACCAAAAGACAAAAATTACCGAGTTTTTATTACTCAAATCTGTATTTTTTTTTAACGAACCATTCCTGGCTGTTAAATTAATTTCAGGAATAATATTTCCTGTTTGTAATGAAATTATATTAACATATAGTTGATTTATTTCCTTGTTAGTAATATTATTTTTTGATGTTGCTAAAAATTTATTTAAAAAAGTATCTATTTTAATTAAACTTGATTCTTCAAGTAGGTATTCATAAGCTATGTATCTTAAAATTTTAGATCTTATTACAGGCTCATAAATATTATTTTTAACAAAGTCTATTCTCTTTAAATTATAGTTTAACTTAGAAAATATCGTGTTTTTTTTAAGTTGATTAGACTCATTAAATGTTCTAGATATAATATAATCTAAGTATGGTTTGAAATGAGATAAGCTTTCTATGTTAAGATCAATATCGTTTCTAAAATCATAAATATCATTTGATTTTAAGGGGGATTCAAGGTTTGATATATAAGTTTCAAAACTGGAGTAAATAGGTAGCTTAATAGCATTTTCTAAAATGAGTTTAGAAGTTCTAGTTATTTTATTGTTTTTTAAAAATTTTTTATAATTATTAATTTTATTATTTAATAATGAATCGAGTAATTTTTTAAACTCTTTTTCTTTTAATTTATTTTTTGATTTTATAAAATTTTCCTCTTGTTCGTGCTTCAAGAATATATCAATTAAATAATTATTTTTTGCAGATCCTTTTCCTGTAAATACTAATGACTCATCAAAATCTAATACGTTTAGCCTTAAAACTAAACTATCTCCCTTTTCGAAAATTAAATATTGGAATTCGGGAAGATGAAAAAAATTATAAAGTCCATCTTCTATACTATCTAACTTTGAAGAAAAAAGTCCTTGCTCATTAATATTAATTTTCTTAATTAAATTCTCTCCTTTTTGAACAGAAATTTCATTATTATTTTTTTTTAAAATTTTACCTCCAATATATGTTTCTTCTTTGTTAGAGCATGAAATAAAAAGTATTATAAATGTTAAAAATATTTTTTTCAAAAGTTATTGATTTAATAAATTTATATAATTATCAATTTAAAGATAAATAAAGAATAATCATATAGTTGATTTTATTAAATTTGCATCCTCAATTATAAAATTTATGTTAAGCGTTTCAAATCTTTCTGTTCAGTTTGGTAAAAGAGTTTTGTTTGATGATGTTAATACAGCATTTGTAAAAGGAAACTGCTATGGTATTATTGGTGCTAATGGCGCTGGTAAATCAACATTTTTAAAAATTCTTTCAAAATCATTTGAACCTAATTCAGGAAACGTTCATTTAGAAGCTGGAAAAAGATTATCTGTTTTAGAGCAGGATCACTTTGCTTTTGATGATAAACAAGTTTTGGCAACAGTTATTATGGGTAATAAGGTCCTTTTTAATATTAAAAATGAAATGGATCAAATATATGCAAAGCCAGATTTTTCAGATAGTGACAGTGATAGAGTAGGTGTGTTACAATTAGAATACGAAGAGATGGATGGGTGGAATGCCGAAAGTTCTGCTGCTGCTTTGTTGTCTAATTTAGATATCAAAGAGGATTTACATTTTAAAAACATGTCTGAATTAGATGGAGTTCAAAAAGTTAAAGTTTTATTGGCACAAGCTTTGTTTGGCGATCCTGATGTTCTAATAATGGATGAGCCAACAAATGATTTAGATTTTGAAACTATTAAATGGTTAGAGAATTTTATAGCTAACTATGATAACACAGTAATAGTTGTCTCTCACGATAGACACTTTTTAGATTCGGTATGTACTCATATTTCCGATATAGATTTTAGTAAAATAAATCATTTCTCTGGAAATTATACTTTTTGGTATGAATCAAGTCAATTAGCGTTAAGACAGAAAACACAACAGAATAAAAAATCAGAAGAAAAGAAAAAAGAATTAGAAGATTTTATTGCTAGGTTTAGCGCTAATGCTTCAAAATCTAAACAAGCAACTTCTAGAAAAAAAATGTTAGAAAACTTAAATATAGAAGATATCAAACCCTCCTCTAGAAGATACCCTGCTATTATATACACTTCGGAGAGAGAGGCTGGAGATCAAATACTTAGTGTTGAAAACTTAAGCTATTCTGATTCCTCTAGTTTTTTGTTTGATAAGATAAATTTTAATTTAAATAAAGGTGATAAGGTCGTTTTATATTCAAAGGACACCAGAGCAACAACTGCATTTTATGAAATATTAAATAATAATTTGAAATCAAATTCTGGAAGGTTTGATTGGGGAATTACTACATCACAATCTTATTTGCCATTAGACAATAGTTCGTTTTTTAATCAACAAACTAATTTAGTTGATTGGCTAAGACAATGGGCTAAAAATGATGAAGAAAGAGAAGAGGTTTTTATAAGAGGTTTTTTAGGAAAAATGATTTTTAGTGGTGAAGAAGCGTTAAAGACTTGCGATGTTTTGTCAGGTGGCGAAAAGGTTAGATGTATGCTCTCAAGAATGATGATGCTAAGATCTAATGTGTTAATGTTTGATGAACCGACAAGTCATTTAGATTTAGAATCAATTACAGCTTTAAATAATTCTATTAAAAAATTCAAAGGCAATGTAATAATAACTACTCATGATTATGAGTTTGCTCAATCAATAGGAAATAGAGTTATAGAAATAACTCCACATGGTGTAATTGACAGGGTAAATACTTTTGATGAATACATGAACGACCCTAAAGTTCAAGAATTAAGAAGAAAGCTATATTCATAACTTACTTAATATATTTTTAGCTTTTTCAAGCTCATCATGAAAAACAAAAATTCTAATTTGATCAAAACTTGAAACACCAAAACCAGCTAACCTAGCAGATTCAAATTCATTTTTTACAATTGGGAAAATAGAATTTAACTCTAATTCATTAATAATTCTTTTTGAATTCACCAAGGAACCCTCATAAATTTTAATATAATTATCTACTGACAAATTAAGATCTTAAAGTGGCTTGAAATTCATTTTCTATCTTTTTTTGAATTTTATTCATTGTGGACTGAATTTCTTTTTCTGTTAGAGTTTTGACATCATCCATTAAAGAAAAACTTAAAGTGTACGACTTTTTTCCAGCAGGTAATTTTTTATCTTCATAAACATCAGAAAGACTCATATTTATTAAGTTTTTACTTTTAGAATTGTTTAAAATTAAATCTTGGATAGATTTATATTTAACTTCCTTGTCAAATAAAAAATTTAATTCTCTGTTAACAGATGGATATTTTGAAATAGTTTTATATTTTTTAAATCCTAGTGATAAATTATTTAAAATTAGATCCATATCTAAAGATGCATAGTAAACTTTTTGGTCTATTTCAAATATGGATTTAGTTTTGTCAGAAATAGAACCAATTATAGCATATCTGTCTTTACCATTAATAAGTCCCAAGGCTGTATCAAATCCATCAAATTCTAAAACTTCTTCAGATACTTTTAAAGAAAGTCTTTCGAATAAATTCAAAATAATATTTTTCAATGTATAGAATTCAGTTTCTTTACTATTATTGTTCCAGGTTTTATGAGTTATATTTCCTGAAAATAAAACACCTAATCTTCTAGACTCTTGATTTTCATTATTAGATTGCTCATAAATTTTTCCAAATTCATAAAAATTAATATTTCTATTTTTTCTATTTAAATTATATTTTAAAGTTTTTAATGAAGATTCTAATAAAGAAGTTCTTAATTGAGATACATCAGAACTAATTGAATTAATAATTTCTATACTTTTTCTTCCTACAATATCTAAATCATTATTTGTTAATGAATTATTCATTATTTCATTAAACCCAAAAGAATTTAAATAATTAGAAATAATATTTTCAGTTTTAAAATGAAGATTTTTTTCAACACTATTTAAAGAGATTGATAAATTATTTGATAAACTAATTTCATTAAAGCCATATATTCTTAAAATTTCTTCAACAACATCACATTCTCTACTTACATCATGTCTGTAATTCGGAACTGTTATTCCAACCCCTGTTTCAGTTATATTATTAATTTTAAAATCTAAAGAAGTTAAAATTGATTTTATTTCTTCACTTGGAATTACTTGCCCAATTAATTTATTGGTTTTTTCATAATTAAGAAGTATGGACCTGTTTTCAGCTTTTTTTGGATATTCATCTATTAAATCACTTGATATTTTTCCATCACAAACTTCGCATATTAAAATTGCAGCACGTTTTAACGCATATTCTACTAGATCAATATCAATTCCTCTTTCAAACCTAAAAGATGCGTCACTATTAATAGAGTGTGATTTAGCTGTTTTTCTTATACTAACAGGATTAAAATATGCACTTTCTAAAAAAATTGATTTTGTTTCTTCTGAAACACCATAATAATCACTTCCATAAACTCCAGCAATACACATAGGTTTGTCTTTATCACATATCATTAAATCTGTACTGTTCAATTTCCTTTTAGTTCCATCTAGAGTTGTGAATATCGTACCTTCTTTTAAAGTTTTAACTTCAATTGTATTGGATTTAATCTTTTCAAGATCATAAGCATGTAAAGGTTGGCCCATTTCATGTAAAACATAATTAGTTATGTCTACAACATTATTTATCGGATTGAGTCCTATTGAAAATAATTTATTTATAAGCCATTTAGGGGATTTAGAAACATTTATATTTTCAATACATATTCCTGAAAACCTATTACATAAATCATTATTTATGACTTTAACGTTAACTTTTTTAGCTCTAGAATTAATATGAAATGATGAAACTGATGGAGTTATTAATTCAGTTTTTAAACCTTTATGAATTAGAGCAGCTCTTAAATCTCTAGCAACTCCATGATGACTCATTGCATCAGATCTATTTGGAGTTAACCCTATGTTAAATATAAAGTCTTTATAATTCTCATATACACTAGAAACTTTAGTTCCAGGCTTGTGATTATTACCTAATACTATTATTCCCTCATGAGATTTACCTATTCCAATTTCATCTTCAGCGCAAATCATCCCTTGACTTAATTCTCCTCTAATTTTACTTTTATTAATTTTAAATGAGTCTGAATCTAAAGGATATAAAATTGTTCCAACTGTAGCGACTACAACATGTTGTTCAGATTGAACGTTAGGCGCACCACAAACAATTTGCAGCAAGGAATCTTCACCTATATCTACTGTAGTTAAATTTAATCTATCAGCGTTTGGATGTTTAATACAAGAAACTACCTTTCCTACTAGTAAACCTTCAAAACCTCCTTTAAATTCTTGGTATTCACTAATACCCTCAACCTCCAAACCAATATCAGTCAATATTTCTGAAACTTTTTCAATATCAATATCAATATTTAAAAACTCTTTAAGCCAATTAAAAGATATATTCATTTCTTTTTTTTTATTAGTTGTAAAGATACAATTAAGAAATTTTATTTATAAAATATTAACTAATGTATTTCCAGAGTATATTGTTTTTATTTAAAGAAAAATACTCTTTCTTGATTTCTTTATTCTCATTAAGTTTTAAACCTGGATCAGTATTTATTAATTCTTTTGCGTCTTTTCTGGCTAATTCTAATATATCTCTATCTTTTATTATATCTGCTATCTTGAAATTCAACAAACCACTTTGTTGAGTTCCTAATAAGTTTCCAGGTCCTCTTAACTCCATATCAACTTCAGAAATTCTGAAACCATCGTTTGTACTAGTCATCGTTTTAATTCTTGTTCTGGCTTCAGTACTTAATTTTTCTTTACTCATTAAAATACAATAACTATTTTCAGAGCCACGCCCAACTCTTCCTCTTAGCTGATGAAGTTGAGATAATCCAAATCTTTCTGAACTTTCTATAACCATTACCGAAGCATTGGGAATATTAACTCCCACTTCAATGACTGTTGTGGAAACCATAATTTGAGTTTCTCCGTTCTTGAATCTATTCATTTCAATAGCTTTATCAGCTGGCTTCATCCTGCCATGTAAAATGCTTATTTGATAATTTTCAATAGGAAATTCTCTTATTATACCTTCATAACCATCCATAAGATCCTTATAATCCATAGCCTTAGATTCTTCAATCAAAGGATAAACTACATAAATTTGTCTGCCTTTAGAAATTTCATCTCGAATGAATTTAAACACCTCTAATCGATTTCTATCTGTTCGATGAACTGTATTCACTTTTTTTCTTCCAGGGGGTAATTCATCAATAATTGAAATATCAAGATCGCCATAAACACTCATAGCGAGAGTTCTTGGAATAGGAGTGGCTGTCATAACTAATATATGAGGTGGAGTTGTATTTTTTTTCCATAATTTTGATCTTTGAGCAACTCCGAAACGATGCTGTTCATCGATAATTGCAAATCCTAAATTTTTAAAAACAACTTTATCTTCTAAAACCGCATGAGTTCCTATTAAAATATCAACTAAGCCATTTTTTATGTCTTGAAAAAGAGTAACCCTTTCTTTCTTAGAAGTTGAACCAGTTAGAAGTTTTACATTTAAATTAATTTTTGATAAAGGATCGCTTATACTTTGGAAATGTTGCTGAGCTAATATTTCAGTAGGAGCGATTAAACATGTTTGAAAATCATTATCAATAGCAATTAACGAACACAATAGAGCTACGATTGTTTTTCCAGACCCGACATCTCCTTGAAGAAGTCTATTCATTTGTGCGTTGGATGAAAAATCTTTTCTAATATCTTTAACAACTCTTTTTTGAGCATTAGTAAGTTCAAATTCTAAATGATCATTATAAAAAGTATTAAAATATTTACCGACATTAGAAAAAACAAAGCCTTTAAATTTGTTTTTATTTGATAAGTTTTTAAACAAAAACTGTAGCTGAATAAAGAAAAATTCTTCATATTTTAATCTGAATTGCGCCTTAGCTAAAAGTATTTGACTTTTAGGAAAGTGAAGATTAAAAAAAGCATCAAATCTGGTAAGCATTGTATATCTCTCGTTTATAGTCTTACTTAAATTCTCATTAAAGCTTTTTGGAGAATTTTCAAAAATATTTATAATAAAATCTCTAATTAATTTATTAGTTATTCCTCTTGATGCTAAAGTTTCTGTAGAACTGTAAATAGGTAAAAGATTATGTTTTATGTTTTTTTTGTGTTTAATTAAAAGTTCTATTTCAGGATGTACAATCGAATATCTATTGTTAAACCAATTAACCTTTCCATAAACTACATAGTTTTCATTTAGCTTGATTGATTTTTCAATCCATTTTACTGCTCTAAACCAAATAATTTCTATTTCATTTTCACCATCACTAAAAATCCCTATTAATCTTTTAGATTTAATATTCTCAGAATATTTAAGATTCATAAACTTTCCGATAATCTGAACTTCTGAATTAGTTTTTTCTAACTCGCTTATTTTATGATATTTAGTTCTATCAATATACCTGAAAGGAAAATAATTTAATAGATCATTATAAGTAAAAACTTTTAATTCTGACTTTAATAAACTAGCTCTATTAGGACCAACTCCCTTTAAATAATCAATTGGTGTAAATAAATAATTTTCTTTCACTACACTAATATAATTTATTAACTTTATAAGGTAAAAATTACAGACAAAAATTCTATAACAAAATTAACTTTATCAAGAATTGGAAGACTATTTAAGTCAATTAAACGAATCTCAAAAATTACCTACAATTCACAAGAATGGACCTATCATGGTTATAGCTGGTGCAGGATCTGGAAAAACTAGAGTATTAACTTATAGAATAGCTTATTTGATGGAAATGGGTGTGGATCCTTTTTCAATTCTTGCACTAACTTTTACAAATAAGGCAGCTAGGGAAATGAAATCTAGAATTTCATTAATTGTTGGCGAAGAAAAATCAAAGAATTTATGGATGGGTACATTTCATTCGATCTTTGCTAGAATTTTAAGATCAGAAGCCGAACTATTGGGTTATTCATCAAATTTTACCATTTACGATACTCAAGATTCAGAGAGACTGATAGCTACTATAATTAAGGAGTTGAAATTAGATAAAGACCTTTATAAATATAGAAATATTAGAAACAGAATTTCCTCTTTAAAAAATAATTTAGTTACAATTAAAGCTTATTTAAGTAATCAAGAATTGATACAACAAGACAATGAAGCTAGAAGGCCTATGTTTGGAAAAGTATATCAAACTTACGTCAACAGGTGTTTTAAAGCTTCTGCTATGGATTTTGATGATCTTATGCTAAAAACAAATGAGTTATTAAATAGATTTCCTGAAGTATTGGCTAAATATCAAGAAAGATTTAAATATATACATGTAGATGAGTATCAAGACACTAATCACTCTCAATATTTAATTATAAAAGCGTTAGCTGATCGTTATGAAAATTTGTGTGTTGTTGGAGATGATGCCCAAAGTATATATGGTTTTAGAGGTGCTAACATTGAGAATATTTTAAGTTTTCAAAAAGATTATTTAAATTCAACAGTTTACAGGTTGGAGCAAAATTATAGATCAACTCAAAATATTGTTAACGCAGCAAATTCAGTAATAAAAAACAATATAAATAAATTAGATAAAAATGTCTGGACAGAAAATGAAGAAGGAGATAAGATTCAAATAAATGAATCAATAACTGATTCTGAAGAAGGTAGGTATGTAGCATCATCAATATTTGAAAATAAAAATAATTTAAGATTAGACAACGACTCATTTGCTGTTCTATATAGAACAAACGCACAATCTAGATCAATTGAAGATGCTTTAAGAAGAAAAAATATTTCATATCAAATTTATGGTGGACTTTCATTTTATCAACGAAAAGAAATTAAGGATATTCTAGCATATTTAAGAGTCATAATTAATCCTAGCGACGAGGAGAGTATTAAAAGAATCCTTAACTATCCTACAAGAGGAATTGGACAGACAACTGTAGATAAACTACTTATTTATTCAAATGAAAATAACATTAGTCTTTTTAAGACTCTAGAATTACTTGAAAATATAGATATAAACATAAATAACGGAACTAAAACTAAGTTAATCGATTTCTTGAACTTAATAAAAAGCTTTCAACTTAGAAATAAGAGTTTAAATGCTTTAGAAATCATTGATGAGGTACTAAAAAGAATTGGTGTAATTAACCTTTTGAAAGCTGAAGGAACTCCAGAATCAGTAAGTCGAATAGAAAATATAGAAGAATTATTAAACGCTGTAAAGGATTTTATTGAAGGTCAAGAGGATGTTATAAATTCTGAAGGTTCTTTAAATGAGTTTTTAGAAGATGTAGCGTTAATTTCTGAATTAGATAAAGATATTAACGAGACTCAAAAAAAAGTTTCTTTAATGACAATTCACCTCGCTAAAGGTTTAGAGTTTTCACATGTTTATATTGTTGGTTTAGAAGAAGATCTTTTTCCATCAGCTTTGAGCTCGAGTACTAGATCTGATTTAGAAGAAGAAAGAAGGTTGTTTTATGTGGCTTTAACTAGAGCTGAAAAAAAAATAACTCTTACACATGCAAAAACTAGGTATAGGTGGGGTAAATTAAATGACTGTGAACCAAGTAGGTTTATTAAAGAAATAGAAAATAAATATACCAATCATAATTTTTCAAAAACTAAATCTTTATTCCAAACAAGCAGTGCCTCGAATTCTCTAAGGTTTAAAAAACCAGAGAAAAAAAGCAATTTAAAACCTTTAGGTAAGACTCGAAATGTTAATCAAAAGTCAATTGGAAACTCAGATTATACAGACTTAAAAATAGGTGATTTTATTATTCACAATAGATTTGGTAAAGGTGTAGTTATGGAAACAGAAGGACTAGGCTATGACAAAAAGGCTGAGGTAAAATTTGACACTAGTGGTGTTAAAAAAATATTACTAAAGTTTGCTAAATATGAAATAGTAAGTTAATTATTATACCTTCCTTTATTTTTGCTTCTTCTATCAGACCTTCCTTTGAAGTCTCTTTGTGATCCACTTCTTCTTTTACTTTTGAAATTAGAACTACTTTTTTTATCTCTTTGAAACTTTCTTTCAACCTTTTCTTTAGAAATTTTAATTTCTAAAGAAACTCCGTTAAAGTCGATTTTTGGACCTTTTTTAATAAGGTCACTTTCGGCTTTCGCATCAATTTCAAAAATACTATAAGACTCTCTAATATCAATAGCACCTATTTCGATTTCATTAGATTTTATTATTCTGTTTACTAATGATATTAACTCGATAGGGGTAACTCCATTTTTTCTACCAATATTAACTGATAAATTAGAAAAATCAGTTCTACTTCTAGATCTTTCTTTAAATGGTTTTCTGTCATCATCTCTACTTTCACTTTTCCTCTCACTTTTAACATCTTTAGATTTATTATAATAGTCTAAAAACTTATTAAATTCCGCTGAAACAAAGTGTTTTATTAAATCTTCTCTTGATAATGATTCTAATTTTGAATAAATATCTTCTAAAAAAGGTTCGATTTGTTTTTCATCTACTTTAACTTTTTGAATTTTTTCAATTAATTTTAAAAGTTGCTTTGAACAAATTTCTTTTCCAGAGGGAACTTCTTGTCTTATAAACTTAATTTGAGATTTATTTTCAATTGACTTAAGTTTTCTTCCTTCTCTTGAATTTGAAATAGCTATTGAAATTCCGCTTTTTCCTGCTCTTCCTGTACGACCACTTCTATGAGTGTATACTTCAGGATCATCAGGAAGTGAATAATTAATAACATGTGTCAAGCTATCAACATCTAATCCTCTTGCTGCCACATCAGTTGCTATTAATATTTGTAAAGATTTATCTCTAAATTTTGACATCACTTCATCTCTTTGGCCTTGAGACAACTCTCCATGAATGGCATCTGCATTATAACCGTCGTTCATAAACTTGTTAGCTATATCCTGAGTTTCTCTTCTAGTTCTACAAAAAACAATTCCATAGATATCTGGATTAAAATCAGCTATTCTTTTTAAAGTGTCATATTTGTCTCTTGAGTTAACGTTATAAACGTGATGTTCAACATTTTTGGCACCAGAATTTAATTTTTCTACGGTAATTTCTTCCGCATCCTTCATGAATTTTTTAGAAATAGATCTAACCTCTCTAGACATAGTCGCAGAAAACAACATAGTTTGTCTATTTTCTGAAGTGGTGTCCAAAATGTAGCTTAAGTCTTCTTTAAACCCCATACTTAGCATTTCATCCGCTTCATCTAAAACAACTTTATTTACTATATCTAATTTTAAAACTCTTCTTTTGATTAAATCTTTAGTTCTTCCTGGAGTTCCTACTACAATTTGAACACCTCTTTTTATAGATCTTATTTGATTATCAATACTAGTACCTCCATACACAGCTACAATCTTAACGTAATCTAAATGTTTTGCATATTTCAATAAATCTTTAGAAATCTGTATACACAGTTCACGAGTAGGACAAAGTATAATAGTTTGAACATGTTTTATCTTAGGATCAACTTGCTGTATACAAGGGAGACCAAATGCAGCTGTTTTTCCAGTACCAGTTTGAGCTAGAGCAATTAAATCTTTTTTTCCTTTTAATAAATATGGAATTGCTTGCTCTTGAACTGCTGTAGGAGAAGTAAATCCCAATTCTTCAACGGCTAATAATAGCCCTTTATTTACCCCTAAATCTTTGAAATTACCCATTTTTTTAATTAAGTGTGCAAATATCGTCTATTTAATCGGGTATTTAATGGCTTAAAAGAAATATTTAGCTCACTTAGAAATAAAAAAAAACACATCTTAAGCAGATGTGTTTTTTAAAATAATATAAAATGTTACTTTTTAGTTTGATCCGCCTTTCATTCCTTGTTCAATTAATTCATAAAATTGATCAAGTTTAGGAAGAACTACAATTCTAGTTCTTCTGTTTTTAGATCTATTTTCAGCCGTATCATTATCAGCAATAGGTACGTAAAAACTTCTACCGGCAGCTGTCATTCTTTCTGGTTGAACACCAAAATCATTTTGTAAAACTCTTACTACAGACGTCGCACGTTTAACACTTAAATCCCAGTTGTCAATTATTGATTCATTTTGTATTGATTGATCATCTGTATGACCTTCTACAAGAAATTCAATTTCAGGCTTATCTAAGACTACTTTAGCTACTTTACCAAGTACTTCTTTAGCGCGTTCAGAAACTACATAACTTCCACTATTGAATAATAATTTATCAGAAATAGATATAAATACCACACCTTTTTCAACATTTACTTCAATGTCTTTGTCATTAA